>CAZKYN010000193.1:0-6454 GCA_964556675.1 uncultured Syntrophaceae bacterium | reverse complement strand
GTACAGGGAATTGGGGGCTTTCCTGCCTGCAACCGTGCAGTTGCCCTTGTACAGCTTCATGCGGGCGGTGCCGGTCACGTTTTCCTGTGTCTCGTCGACGAGTTTCTGCAGGGTTTTCATCTCCGGGGAGAACCAGAACCCGTTATAAATGAGCTGGGAGTATTTCGGTGTGAGCGAGTCCCTCAACAGCATCACTTCCCTGTCCATGGTTATGGATTCAACAGCCCGGTGTGCAGCCCAAAGCACCGTCCCTCCAGGGGTCTCATAAACCCCGCGCGATTTCATGCCCACAAAACGGTTCTCGACCATATCCACCCGGCCCACGCCGTTTGCTCCGGCAATCTTGTTCATGTGTTCCATAAGGGCCGCCGGGCTCATTTTTTTTCCGTCCACCGCAACGGGATTGCCCTTCTCGAAATCTATCTCAAGGTAAAGGGGCTTGTTGGGGGCCTTTTCCGGCGAAACCGAGATAGAAAACACGTGCTCCGGAGGCTCCGCCCAGGGGTCTTCGAGGATGCCCCCCTCATGCGAGATGTGCAGAAGGTTGCGGTCGCTGCTGTAAGCTTTTTTCCTCGTGAACGGCAGCGGGATCCCGTGCTTCTCGGCGTAGTCGAACATCGACTGGCGCGAGTCGAATTTCCAGTTGGGGTCCCGCCAGCAGGCAATTATATTTATATTGGGTTCCAGGGCCATGTACGTCAGCTCGAAGCGGACCTGGTCGTTGCCTTTTCCGGTCGCGCCGTGGCACACTGCGTCCGCCCTTTCTTTCCTGGCGATTTCTATCTGCCGCTTGGCGATGATCGGCCTTGCTATCGATGTGCCCAGCATGTACGTGCCCTCGTAAATTGCGTTGGCCCGCAGGGCCGGGAACACGAAATCCCGCGCGAATTCTTCCCTGAGGTCGTCGATGTAGATCTTGCTCGCTCCCGTGTCGAGGGCTTTCTTTTCCAGGCCGTCCAGTTCCTCTTTCTGCCCGACATCCGCAGCGAAGGCGATGACCTCGCACCCGTATGTCTCTATGAGCCACTTGATTATTATCGATGTATCCAGGCCTCCCGAGTAGGCCAGCACCACTTTCTTATACTCTTTACTCACTTCTTTATTCCTCCTCCAATCAGAATTTCCATAACAGCCTTCTGGACGTGGAGCCTGTTCTCCGCCTGGTCGAAAACGACCGACTGGGGGCTGTCGATAACTTCCGAAGTTATTTCCTCGTCCCGATGTGCAGGCAGGCAATGCATGACTATGGCGTCCTTGCGGGCCATGGAAAGGAGCTTTTTGTTTATCTGGTAGCCCCGGAAAGCTTCCTTCCTTTCGTCTCTTTCATCCTCCTGGCCCATGCTGGTCCAGACATCCGTATATAAAACATCCGCTTGCGGCACGGCCTCAAACGGGTCGCGTGTTATCCTGATGCGCCCGTCCGCCCCGGCCAGCGATTCCCTCAATATCTTCTTGTCCGGCTCGTAGCCCTCCGGGCAGGCCAGGCAAAACTCGAACGGAAGGATGGACGCCGCTGTCAGCCAGGTGTTGGCGACATTGTTGCCATCGCCTATATATGCGATTTTCAGTCCCTTGTAATCACCTTTCTTCTCGATGATCGTAAAAAGGTCCCCCAGGATCTGGCAGGGATGCAGCAGGTCGGTCAATCCGTTTATCACCGGCACTTCGGAATAGCGGGCAAACTCCTCGATCGAATCCTGGGAGAAAGTCCGGATCATGATCCCGTCGAGGTACCGCGACATGATCCTTGCCGTATCGGAAATGGCCTCGCCCCTGCCGAGTTGGATATCGCGGCTGCTCAGGAATATTGCCAGGCCGCCGAGCTGGTTGAAACCCACCTCAAACGAGAGCCTCGTCCGGGTGGAAGATTTATAAAAGATCATGCCCAGCGTCTTCCCCTTGAGGGGGGTATACGATTTGCCTTTTTTCTGCAATGTTTTCAAAACACCCGTCCGCGAGAATATCTCTTCGAATTCGTCTTTATGCAGGTCCGAGAGCGTAAGCAGGTCTTTTTTCATATTTCCGCCAATACCTCGTCGATAATTGCCGCAGCCTTGTTGACTTCGGATTTCTTTATGACAAGCGGAGGGACAAGCCTCATCACGCTTGGTGAAGTGCAGTTCACGATCAATCCTTTTTCCAGGCATCTTGACGCCATTTCGGGGTATTCCGATGATATCTCCAGCGCAATAATGAGTCCTCTGCCCCTGATTTCTTTAACGACGCCGTGCTTGCTTTTCAGGGCCCGCAGCTTTTTGAACAGGTATTCTCCCATGACCCTGCAGTTTTCGAGTACCCCGTCGTGGAGAAGGCTGTCGAGCGTTGCCAGACAGGCCGCCATCGCCAGGTAGTTGCCCCCGAAGGTGGACGCATGCGTCCCGGGCACGAAGACCGATGATATCTCGTCGGTCGAGAGCATCGCGCCGACCGGGAAGCCGTTGCCCAGCGCCTTGGCGAGCGCCATGATGTCCGGCTTGATGCCGTGCTGCTCATATGCGAACAGCGACCCCGTCCGGCCCATCCCCGTCTGTACCTCGTCGAGGATCATCAATATGCCCTTTTTATCGCAGATATCCCGGACCGCCCTCAAATATCCGTCGGAAGGGACATTTACCCCGCCCTCGGCCTGGATAGGCTCGAGCATGACCGCGCAGGTCGCATCGCTTACCGCCGCTTCCAGCGCGGCGGGATCATTGAACGGCACATATTTGAAGCCGCCGGGGAGGGGCTCGAAACCGGACTGGAACTTTTTCTGGCCGGTCGCCGTGATCGTGGCGAGCGTCCTGCCGTGAAAAGAGTTCAACATGGTTATAATCTCGTATTTTCCGCCCATCCTTTCATGGCCGTATCTCCGGGCAAGCTTGATCGCCGCCTCGTTTGCTTCCGCCCCGCTGTTGCAGAAGAACGCCTTGTCGGCAAAAGAGTTCTCCACCAGGATTTCTGCGACTTGCGCCTGCAGGCCGTTATAATAAAGGTTGGAAGTATGCATGAGGATGCCGGCCTGTTTGCGAACAGCCGCGGTTACTTTCGGGTTGCTGTGGCCGAGGCTGCACACCGCGATGCCCGCCAGGAAATCGAGGTATTCTTTTCCGTCCTCGTCCCAGACCTTTGCGCCCTTCGCCCTGGCCGGGGCAATCGGGTTCCTTTTGTACGTACCCATCACGAATTTATCGGACAGTGCCATGGTTTCTTTATTTGTCATTTTCGCCACCGGATTCCTTTTTCATCAAAATGAGCTAAAAGGCAATTGAAAAGTTGCGGCAAATCAGAAAGGGCGACCGGCCGGTCGCCCTGAAGCCGATGCACTCTCATTTTTCTATATTATTTCCGTCCCGATCCCCGAGTCGGTGAACATCTCCAGGAGCACGGCGTGCTTGAGCCGGCCGTCAATAATGTGGGCCTTGCGCACCCCTCGCTTGAGCGACTTGAGGCAGCACTTTATCTTCGGGAACATGCCGCCTGAAATGACCCCCTGCTCTATCATTTTGCGGGCGCGGTCGTTGTCCATCGTGTTTATCAGCCTTTTGTTCTCGTCGAGCACCCCTTCGACATCCGTCAGCAGTATCAGTTTCTCCGCCCTGAGCGCCGCGGCAACTGCGCCGGCCACGATGTCCGCGTTGATGTTGTACGTTTCTCCATTCTCGCCCACGCCGGTCGGCGCAATAACCGGGATCACACCGTCGTTGACGAGGGAGTTGATCAGGTCGGAATTGATGCCCACAACTTTGCCGACCAGGCCGATATCGATGATCTCCGGGGGGGTGTCCTTGGCCTTTTCGGCGCTCAGGAAATATTTTTCCGCGCGGATCAGGCTGCCGTCCTTGCCGCTGAGGCCCACCGCATTGCCGCCTTGCTGGTTGATGAGACCGACGATCTCCTTATTGACCTTGCCCGCGAGGACCATCTCGACGATGTCCATCGTCTCCTCATCCGTGACCCGCATCCCCTGGATGAACTGCGAGTCCTTTCCGAGTTTCTTGAGATAGCCGCCTATCTGGGGCCCGCCGCCATGGACAACGACCGGATTGATGCCGATATACTTCATCATCACCATGTCCTGGGCGAAAAGCCTCTTCAGGTCGTTGTCGACCATGGCATGGCCGCCGTATTTGATAACAATGGTCTTGTTGTAAAAGCGCTGGATGTAAGGGAGGGCCTCAATCAGCATCTCCGCCCTTTCCATCGACTTTCTAAGTTCGTCCATCTTCCTGTTCCCTTTCAGCTTATTGCAGACTGTTCAAAAACGACGCAAGGCGCGCAAAAACCGAATCGCGAGGCGTATATGTTCATACGTCGAGCGATGCACTTTGCAGGGCAGCATGCAGGCGCCGTCCCTGCCGAAGCAGGGATGATTGTTTTTCAACGTCTTTTAGAGGATATACCTCGTAAGGTCCTCGTCTTCAACTATATCGGCGAGCCGCTCTCTCACGTATTCCGCGTCTATAGTGATCTCCCGGCCGGCCATGTCCGGCGCGTCGAAAGAGATCTCGTCGAGCAGGCGCTCGAGGATCGTATAAAGCCGGCGCGCCCCGATATTCTCGGTCTTCTCATTGACCATTGCGGCGACTTCCGCGATCTCCGCGACGGCATCCTCCCGGAAAACGATTTTCACGTCCTCGGTCGCCAGCATCTCCGTGTACTGTTTGAGCAGAGCGTTGCTGGGCTCCTGCAGGATGCGGATGAAGTCCTCCTTGCCCAGCGAGTCCAGTTCGACCCGGATCGGGAACCTGCCCTGAAGCTCCGGGATAAGGTCCGACGGCTTTGTCGAGCTGAACGCGCCGGCCGCTATGAACAGGATATGGTCTGTCTTCACCATGCCGTATTTTGTATTGACGGTCGAGCCTTCGACGATGGGCAGGAGGTCCCTCTGGACCCCTTCGCGCGACACATCGGGGCCGTGGGGGGATTCGCTGCCGACAATCTTGTCAATTTCATCGAGGAAGATAATGCCGGACTGCTCCACCCTCTCGATCGCCATCTTGTTGACCTTGTCCATGTCCACGAGGCGCTGCGATTCCTCCTGGATGAGGAGTTCCATGGCCTCGGGCACCTTCACCTTCCGCCTTTTCTTCTTCTGGGGGAAGATGTTCCCCAGCATGTCCTTGATATTGAGCCCCATATCTTCGACCCCCGAGGATGAGAAAATCTCGATCATCGGCATCGAGGCGGCGGTGCTCTCCGAGACTTCCACTTCCACCATGCGTTCGTCGAACTTGCCCTGCCTGAGGAGCTTACGGATCTTCTCGCGCGTTGATTCCTCCTGGCCGGCGGCCGTCACTATCTCTATATTTGAACTCTCCGCAACATCATCTTGCCGTCGCGCGTCGATCCGCTGCGGCGGGAGGAGCAGGTCGAGTATCCTCTCTTCGGCAAACTCGCCGGCCCGGGCCTTCACTTTTTCCTTCTCTTCGGATTTGACCATGTTGATCGACAGGTCTACAAGATCTCGGACCATGGATTCGACATCCCTGCCCACGTATCCTACTTCCGTGAACTTGGATGCCTCGAGCTTGATAAAGGGAGAATTGTCGATCTTCGCAAGCCGGCGGGCGATCTCGGTCTTGCCGACGCCGGTGGGGCCGATCATTATTATGTTCTTCGGCGAGATCTCATCCATGAGCTCCCTGGGGACATTCTGGCGCCGCCACCTGTTTCGCAACGCGATGGCTACGGCCCGCTTGGCGTCGCCCTGGCCGATTATGTATTTATCGAGTTCCGAAACAATCTGTTTCGGAGTAAGGTTCTCAGACATCTGGCGGTTTCCTTCCTACTTACCTCAATTAAAAAAAATTTACCTGCGGGATTTTGCCGTCCCTGCTTCCGGTCCGGCATCCATGTCCAGTTCTTCCACGGTCACGTTCTCGTTGGTGTAGACGCAGATGCCGGAGGCAATCCTCATCGCTTCCTCGGCGATGCCGCACGCGTCAAGCTCGGAGTGCTTCATAAGGGCCCTGGCGGCGGCGAGCGCAAACGGGCCGCCGGAGCCGATTGCGAGAATGCCGTCATCGGACTCCAGGACGTCTCCGTTGCCGGAAATGATCAGGGAGTAATCACGGCTTACCGCGATCATGAGCGCCTCGAGATGGCGCAGCACCCGGTCCGTCCGCCAATCCTTCGTCAGTTCCACTGCGGCTCTCAGCAGGTTGCCGTTGAACTGCTCGAGCTTCTGGTCGAACCTGTCGAACAGCGTGAAGGCATCGGCCGTTGCACCCGCAAAACCGACGATGACCTGGTTGTTGTAGAGCCGGCGCACTTTCCTGGCGCTGTGTTTCATTATTGTAGTATCAAGCGTCACCTGGCCGTCGCCTGCAACGGCAACCTTCCCTTTATGCCTGACGGCAATTATGGTCGTGCTCCTCATCGGTCACCTTCTATTTTTTTCCGCCCGGCGGTTTTGCCCGAGCCCGCACGGGGATGGGCCTTGTCGTAAACTTCCATTAATTTGCCCATTCCC
>CAZKYN010000192.1:0-6558 GCA_964556675.1 uncultured Syntrophaceae bacterium | reverse complement strand
TTCTCCCGGATGAATTTCCCGGCGTCGCCCTGTTGCGCAAAGGCCCACTTGGCGTTGCCCGTCATAACGCCCATTTTGCTTCCGCCCAGGACCCAGGCCGCCTTTTCGGCCTCGATCAGCGCCCCGCCGGCGTAATCTCCCACCATTATCGATCTGGGCGTCTTGTCGATACTGAGGGCCAGGTCCACGGCTGCGCAATGAAGGCTGCAGGCGCCGACGACTGTGCCGTCGCTATATTCGATGAGCATGCGGCTGCGGGCGAATTTCTCCCTGTCCATGCCGCAGTACTTGCACGACGGGATCTTTTTGTAATCAGTCTGTCTCTGCGCTCCCTCGTATTTTTTCCCGTTGATCTTCTCAATGAACAGGTGGTCCGCCCCGACGGTCAGATATCCTTCGATCTTTACCTTTTGTTTGCTGTCCATCAGCTTCTTCAGCACTTCCGGGTTCTTGTTCACAATAACAAGATCCCCCACCGGGTCCTGATGGACAAAATAACCGCCGAAACTTTCATTGTAGCCGATTGTCCCCACGATGGTGATCCGGTCCTTTTGGGTCCCTTGTTTCTGCCCGTAGCCGGGTGCGGCCACAAACAAACACAGCGCTGCGATAAACCCCGACAACAATATCCTTTTGGTGATCATGCCTGTGCCTCCTTGAGATTTGACGTTTCTGGGGTATCGCCCAGATCGATTTGCGCGGAGCGCAGCTCCTGCTTCAAAACGAAATTACCTTTCCAGATTTGATAAACTGCCGGGTATACAAGCAGCTCGAGGATGAAAGAACTGAGTATGCCGCCGATCATCGGCGCGGCGATGCGCTTCATTACATCCGCACCGGCCGCGGTGGACCACATTATAGGCAGCAGGCCGAGGAACATCGCCGCCGCAGTCATGAATTTCGGCCGCAACCGCCTGGCCGCCCCGTATTTAATCGCTTCCTGCAGATCGGAGATGTTCCTCATCAGCCCTTCCTTTTTCGCCCTGGCATAGGCCAGGTCGAGGTAGAGCAGCATGAACACGCCTGTCTCGGCATCCACGCCCAGCAGCGCTATCAATCCGACCCAGACCCCGATGCTCATATTATAGCCGAGCAGGTAAAGGAACCAGACGGCCCCCACCGCGGAGAAGGGGATAGACAAAAGCACGATGAGACTTTTTGCCGGCGAGCGCGTGTTCATGTAAATCAGCATGATTATGACAAGGACTGTCAGGGGGATAATGATCTTGAGCCGGCCGGCCATGCGCTGCGCAGCCTCATATTGCCCGCTCCAGCTTATGGTGTATCCGGGAGGCGTCTTCACTTTATCCCTGAGCGCCAGCGCCGCCTCTTTTATATAGCCGTCCTGGTCCCGGTCGCCGATATCGACGTAAACATACCCGGTCAGCAGCCCTCCCTCGTCCCGGATCATCGACGGACCCGGGGCCGTGCTGATCGAAGCCAGATCCGAGAGCGGGATCTGGCGCTTCCCGTCGGAAGCGGGGACCAGCACTCTTTCGAGGGCCCCCATGTCCGACCGGAAATCGCGCATGTACCGGACATTGACCGGATAGCGCGCCCTGCCGTCAACCGCCGTCGTCACGTTCTCACCGCCGATGGCCCTGGCGATCACCTCCTGCACTTCTTCAATATTCAATCCGTAGCGGGAGAGGGCTTCGCGGTCCCACTCGAAATCGAGAAAATAACCGCTTCCGGTCTTTTCGGCGAACACGCTTCGGGTGCCCTTGACGGAGGCGAGGACGGACTCCACGGAGACGCCCAGATCCTCAATAATATCCAGGTCGGAGCCGGAAATCTTCAACCCCACCGGCGTGCGGAGTCCCGTGCTCAGCATCTCGATCCGCCCCCTTATCGGCATTGTCCAGGCGTTCGAAACACCGGGGAACTGCAGGGCTTCGTTCATTTCCCGGATGAGCTCTTCCTGGCTGATGCGGTCCGGCGTGATGCGCCGGAAAAGGTCCCTGGCCCAACCCGGCGCCCAGGAAGGGACGTATGGCGAATACCAGACATCCTTGTGCCGCCATTCCGATTTGGGTTTCAGGATGACCACCGTCTCCAGCATGGAAAGCGGCGCCGGGTCGGTTGACGTTTCCGCCCGCCCGGCCTTCCCCAGGACGTGCTGCACCTCCGGAAATTGCTTGAGAACCCGGTCGGTTGCCTGGAGCAGGTTTTGCGCTTCCCTGATGGAAATGCCCGGCGCGGTGGTCGGCATATAGAGAATGGAGCCTTCCTCAAGCGAGGGCATGTATTCCGAACCAAGTTTCATGTATGCCGGAACGGTGGCAAGCACGATCAGCAGGGCGCCGCCGATCACGCACCGGCGGTGCTTGAGCGACCAGTCCACCACGGGCTCATAGAGCCGGATCAAGACGCGGCTGACCGGATGCTTCTCTTCGGGCTGGACCTTTCCTGCAAGGAGGCCGTTGAGGGCCCGCGACAACCACCCGGGTTTCAGGCACAGGCTTCTGCTCTGCGTGAGGAATACCCTTAAGGCAGGGTCAAGTGTGATTGACAGGAGGGCCGCAATCAGAATCGAGAGGCTTTTTGTGTATGCCAGAGGCCTGAAAAGCCGCCCCTCCTGTCCCTCGAGGGTGAGCACCGGCACAAACGCAACCGCTATGACCAGCAGCGCGAAGAAAGCGGGCCCGGCCACCTGTTTTATCGCCTCGATTACTATGCTCCGCTGGTCCTCACCGGCCGTCCGGGACTTTTCATGGCCCAGCGCCTTATGTGTCTGCTCTACAACAACGATAGCGGCATCCACCAGGGCGCCGATTGCGATGGCGATTCCCGCCAGAGACATTATATTTGCGGTGAGCCCCAGTGCGCGGAACGGTATGAAAGAAAGCAGGACGGCGACGGGTATTGTGATGACGGGGATGAGCGCGCTGGGGACGTGCCAGAGGAACAGGATGATTATCAGGACAACTACCGCGATCACCTCCAGGATAGTCGTTTTAAGGTTGTCAATGGCGCGCAGGATCAGTTCGGAACGGTCGTAAATGGGAAGTATCTTCACGCCGGGAGGCATTGCGGGCTCGATTTCCTTTATTTTTGCCTTGACCCGCTCAATGACATCAAGCGCGTTCTGACCATGGCGCATAATGACAATCCCCGAGACGGTCTCCCCGGCGCCGTCGAGGTCGATAACGCCTCTGCGCAGGTCGGGCCCCCGGCTTACCTGCCCGATATCCCTGATCCGCACCGGGATTCCGCTTTCGCTTGCCAGCAGAGGTATATTTTCGAAATCCTCGGCAGTCCGGGCGTAGCCGCGGCCGCGGACCATGTACTCGGTCCCGCCGAACTCGATCAGGCGCCCGCCGGTCTCCTTGTTCCCCCCCCGGACGGCCTCCACAACGCGGTTTATGGATATTCCATACGCCTGCAACCGGCTGGGGTCGACATTGACCTGGTATTGCCTGCCGAAACCGCCGACGGGGGCCACTTCCGCCACTCCCGGCACCGCCTTCAGATAGTACCGCAGGTTCCAGTCCTGGAATGACCTCAAGTCTGCGAGGCTGTGTTTCCCGGACTCGTCGACCAGGACATACTGGAAGACCCAGCCGAGCGCGGTGGCGTCGGGGCCCAGTTCCGTCTTGACGCCTTCCGGCAGGCGCGGCAGGACCCCCGCAAGATATTCCTGAGTGCGCGCTCTTGCCCAGTATATATCAGTATCGTCTTCGAAGATCACATAGACATAGGAGTAGCCGAAATCGGAAAAGCCGCGGACGGATTTGACGCGAGGGGCCCCCACCATGGCCGTAACAACCGGATAGGTGACCTGGTCTTCGATGATATCGGGGCTGCGGTCCCACCGCGAGTAGATGATCACCTGGGTGTCCGAAAGGTCGGGAACGGCATCCAGAGCCGCATTCCTCATCGACCACCAGCCGGCAATACAGGCCGCAGCAGTCAGGACAAAGATGAAGAACTTGTTCGCTATGGAAAAGTCGATTATCCGGTTGATCACGTTATTCACCAAGCCGGCTCAGATAGCGGTCGGGCTCCTTTTCGAATCTCCGCCTGTTTTCCTCGGAACAGAAATAGTAGGTCCTGTCGCGGTGGGCGATTTTCAGTCCCGCTTTTTCAGCCTTGTGAACGGAAAGTTTTTTTCCTGATACCGGGTCCCTGGCCGGGATTTCCGCTGTACCGTTAAGGGCCGATTCCGTTCTGCTTTCCGAATCGATCAGGAAATTCCCCGAGACGACGATCCGCTCTCCTGGATGAAGGCCTTTGAGTACCTCAACCCGGCTGCCGAAACGGCGTCCGGTTTCCACCTCCCTGGGTCCGAAATAACCTCTTCCCAAATCGATGAAGACGGTCTTCCGAATTCCTGAATCGAGCACTGCATCATCCGGAACCAGGATCGCCTGCTCCACACAAACCGGCAATTCGACATCCACAAACATGTCCGGCTTCAGGACGAAACCGGGATTGGGCATTTCCAGGCGGACCTTCAGGGTGCGCGTTACGGGATCGAACTGGGGAAGGACCGAACTCACCTTCGCCGGGAAAACCTTTTTCAATGGCGGGTAGGTTACTTTGACCGTCACCCCGGGCTTCAGGTGCTGCGCGTCCTTTTCAAAGGCGTCGGCGAGGACCCATACATGCTGCAGGTCAACTATCCTGTAAATTTCCGAGCCTTTGTCCACCCGCAGCCCCGGGGAGACGTTGCGGACCGTCACAAAGCCCGGCACCGGCGCGCGGATTTCGATATTTTCCGTGTACCGGCGGGTACGGCCGATCTCCTCGATCTGGATGTCCGACATGCCGAGATTGCGGAGGGTGTCTTTATATTGCTGGACATTGAGCTCCGTCAGGTCAACCTGCTCAACGGTTTCTTTTTTGTTTGACCTGAAGCGCTTCAGGGCGCCGAGAGCGTAAATATAGGCCTGCTGGGCGCTCAAAAACTCCGGACTGTAGAAAGAGGCGAGGACCTCATCCTTTTTAACAATTGAGCCCGTCGTGTTGCCGCACACTGAATTGATCCAGCCGTCGACAGCCGCAACGATCCGGTAGATACGGGTTTCGTCCGGGACGACGCGCCCCGGGATGCGAAGGCGCCACTCGCCGCGGCCCCTTTCGACCGCGGCGGTGCTGACGCCCATCTTCTGCTGCTTATCATGACTCACGCGGACCGTACCGGGAGGGTCATCGCGATCTTCAGATTGATTGTCCTCCGCAGCCGGGCTGCCGGAACCAGCCCTGACGGGGCTTGTCTGATTCTGCGACTCTCCCCTGCCGGTATGGAAAACATGCCCTGCCATGAATGACAGTGCGAGTGCGAGGACCAGGCATCCCATGTACAGGCTCTTTTTCATTTGGACCTGCTGTTTCCGGCATTTTTGATAAATTGCACCGCTATGAAACCAGTTGCACAACCAGGGGACGCATCATGTCGTGCTCTTCATGCTCCAGGATATGGCAGTGCCAGACGTACTCGTAGCCCCCTGTCCTCGGGCTGATCGGCGGATCGCCTGCCGTAGACCCGCCCACAGAAGTCAAATCGATCGGATTACCGGCGGTGTCCCTGATCCTTGCATCGTTAATATCGAACTTCATGATGACCCGGATGACCTGCCCGGGATGCATCTCGACCGTTTCCTTCCACCCCAGTTCTCCCGGGCTCGGCGGGATGGGGCCGCCCATCAGGAAAGCGTCCGGGGGGCCTCCGGTGTATGCGGCCGCATCGATTAACTGCCTGTTGAGAACCTGCACGTTTACAAGGTGGAAATGGATGGGATGAGTATCGCCCGTCAGGTTGATCAATTCCCAAACTTCCACATCGCCGCTGCCCGGCGCCTCTGTGGTTGTCGAGATATATGGCCTCCCGAACCGGCCGGACACTGCCTCGCCTGTCCCCAGCATCTGCGTAAGCCGTCCATAGGCATCGAAGTTCTCATTCAACGTGAGAGTGCGCGTCCTTGTAACAGGCACGAGGGGTTCGTATGTGCCGTCCGTATTTACCGTGGCGAGCGGGGGGTCAATTCCCGGGACCCAATTGGAAGGCAGCGTCAGGGGCGTGTCGCTCCCGGTTGCGGACACCACATTGAACTTCATAAGGACCCGGCTGTCCGGCCCGTATCCCTCCGTCCTGGAACTGAAGGGGTTGAGGCTGTTGCCGAAGTAGTAATCGTTGCGGTCGTCCCCGAACGGGAACGGCGCCGGCGCGTCGTTGTAAAGCACTACACTGGAGCCCGCCAGTCCGCTGAAATCCACGAGGACGTCCCAGCGCTCGGCATTTCCCGTGATGAGGCTGCCGACGGGCGAGCCGTTGGCGTCAAGACTGAACGGCGCTTTGGAGGCCTGGACGTAAGGAGCTGTCAGGAACCCGGCCTCATTGCCGAGCACAAGCCAGTTCGGCCCGGCTGGGTTTGTCGCAACTCCGCCGCTGATTGTGACGCCGTCGGCGGTTCCATCCGCGACCAAAAGCTGCAAGTTCAAGAACCGGGCGTTGCAGGCGTTGAGGATGCGGAAACGATAACGCCTCGCCTCCACGGTCACCTGGGGGTAGACCGTGCCGTTGACCAGCATGGTGTCCCCGAACATCTCGGCAAT
>CAZKYN010000191.1:0-6635 GCA_964556675.1 uncultured Syntrophaceae bacterium | reverse complement strand
GGCCTGGATGACCAGGAGGCCCCTCCATCGGTGGATATTTCCAATGCCAGGAAATCGCAGTCCGGTTCGGAAGATCCGTATATCTGAAAATAAAGCCTGCACCCCGCGGCGCCGGTCAAATTGATTTCCGGCGAAACAGCCATTGCTGACATGTTGTTCCGGTATTTCCCGCCCTCGACGCTGTTGGTGAGGGAATAGCTCCGGCTGAAGGATCGTGAAGCGCTGCGCTGCCAGCCGTCGCCGTCCAGGGCCCAGCCGTCTGCGTTCGCGTCGAAGTCGGCGCTGAAGGCTTCGCTGACCATGTGGGAGGCGCTCCATATGCTCTCGCCCGGGGCGGCTACATGGACGCGGGTCGGGCTGTAATTTGAAAACGTGGAGAGCTTCCCCGCCGAATTGACCGAAGCGACCGAGATCATGTTGGGCAAGGCGTAGGCAGCCGGATAAACCGGACAACAGTCCAGGTTTGAACCGTCGTTGCCGGCCGCCGCAACGAAGAGCAGGCCCGCGTCGGCGGCGCGGGATATGGCTTCGTACTCGGCCCGGCTATAGCTCGTCCCCGCATAGCTGGCCGATATTATTCTGGCCCCGTGGGCGATGGCGTAATCGATGGCCTCAATGATCCGGGCTACATACAGTTCGCCGCGGGAATTCCCCGCCCGCAGCGGCATTATGCCATTGTTCCAGCTGACGCCGGAAATGCCCGTTCCGTTATTTCCCATGCCCGCTGCCACTCCGGCCATTTTCGTGCCGTGCCCGTAAACGTCCATGGGCCGGCTGTCGTTATCGCAGAAATCCCATCCGCTTATGGTATTCAGGGCCAGATCGGGATGGTGGAAATTCACGCCCGTGTCGATGACGGCTATGGCCACGCTCCTGCTGCCTGTTGTCACATCCCAGCCTCCCGGCGCTTCAATGTCCGCCAGCGCCCATTGGCTCGGGTAAAAGGGGTCGTCGGGTATAAGCGAAACAGAGCGGCAGTAATCCGGTTCGGCATATACCACATGAGGATCGCTTTCGGCTTCCGCGATGCTTTGGGCAACCGATTTGCCGGGGCGGATTGAAACCAGGTGGATGCTGCCGGCGAGCTCCCGGCCGGAAAGGCCGGCCCCGGCTTGCGCCGCTTTGATCTGATTGATATCCAGATGTGACTTGTATTTGACGATAATCCGGTCCGGCGCGAACTCCGGGCGCCCTTTATCCTTTATTCCTGAGTAATCGGCAGGGCCGAGCAGCGCATAAGAAAGCGCGATCAGAAGGACAGCCGCAGGTATCCGTCTCATTTCAGACCTCCCGCTGTGAGATTTCCATTTCCAGGTTCGAGAAGCGCCGCGCTCAACAAATCAAAACCAGGTCTGATCCTGCAGTTTTGGGTTAAGGTGATTTATTCTCCCAAAAATTTTTTCTTTGCCTGTTCGAATATTTCATACTTAAAGGCTGGAAAGGCCGGCAGCGTCTGGTTCAGATATTTGCTAAGATATTGTGTATCATACAGGATCATGCGTTCCAGTTCGGCCGATTTGCCGAGCTTTTCCATCTGGTCCCTGACCTGCTCAAAGTAATACTCTTCCAGCTTTACAGAGAGGTCCAGGGCCATCTGCTCCAGTTCTTCAGGACTTTTATCTGATAATTTTCCCTCATATTGCAACTCCTTAACCCAATATCGTGTTGCTTCCAGAAACATAAAAATCCCTTTCCTTAAAGTAATTAACAAGCAACTTATTTGTATGCCTTGTTTGTGGAAATGTCAATATATTCTTTGCAACAACAGATCGGCTCCGGAAGTTTTTAAGCAAACATCAGGTTATTGCTTTGTTGTAGGAATATAACGCACAAACAATTTAGATATATGTCTGATTGCTAAATGCGTTTGCTTGTAATAACGACCATTCAAATTTATCTGGAAAGGAATATTTACGAAGTGCACAGCAGAACAGAAAACAGGCGGTACAACGGCTTCAAGCTGATGTGCCTGGCGGCTTTCGCGTCCTTTCTCATATCCGGCTGCTTTCCGAAACCCGCCGCGCAGCGTTACAATGAAGGTTTCCTGGACATGTTAAGCTGCTTCAACGAACTCAAACCGACACCGGAACTCCACGAGGTCGTTGAGATGAGCAACGGGCTCAAGGTCCATGTGGTGGGGCATTCCGATAAATTCGAATGGGACTACGCCCGCGTCCCGGAGCACAGGATCCTGGGCTATTTCAATCCCGAAAAGAACGAGATCTGGGTTCTGGGGCGGGTGCACAAAGGCAAGCTGATTGTGAACGAAGCAACCCTGGGACACGAGATGATTCACTACCTGGGCACGATCTGCCCCCATTTCGCGGACCCGGATAAGTTCTACAGACGTTCGAAAATCAGTCCGCTGTAATTCAGGATTTATCCTACACTTTTTAAGACTCCTGCAGGGCACGTTCCGGCAGGAGTTTTTTTTGGAAAACAAAATAAAACTCGCAGCGCCCGCCGCAGAGGCTGCCACACTGCGCCGGCCCGGTCCGGCTGTTCAAAATCCATTGACTGGAGCGCTCTTTCAGAAAGAGGGACAGGGTTGCAAAACAAGAATACTGCTGTATGCGCATAAGTGCTGCAGGTAAAATGTATGATAAAAAGTGCTTGCACTATATACAAATAATACCATATAGATATTGTAAAAAGACCTACGCGAATCCGGCTGAAAAGCGGCGAGTCAAAATAATTTGAACGAGAGGTCCCCGATGCTGAAGAAGAAAATCCTCATGGTTGATGATGAAAAAGACTTTTGCCACTTTGTGAAGCTGAACCTGGAAAAATCGGGCAAATACCGAGTCTATACTGCTTTCAATGGCTCGGACGGCATTGCCGAAGCAGTGAAAAACAGGCCGGACCTGATCCTGCTTGATGTGGTAATGCAGGACATGCATGGAGGTGAAGTCGCCTGGCAAATAATGAACGATTCTGCGACAAAAGGAATCCCTATAATATTCCTGACCGCAGTGCTCAAGCCTTCGGAAACCGAACAGCTGCGGAGTGGTCACGAGTTTATCGCAAAGCCGATAACCCCCGAAAACCTGATGAAGAAAATCGATGCAAGACTCGGCTTAAAGCCGTGCGGCAACTGATCAAATCCATAACAGCAATTCTCTGTAAAATACGAGTTTCGAAACTGCCCCGCGCGCGGAAACGCATCGCATATGGACCGTTAGCGGCTGTTTTCCGGGACGGAGCAAGCGCGAAAGGATCGATTGCCCGGCGGAAAGAAATCGGAATCCGATTGCGATATTGTCTAGAAAATAAGGACGGCAATGACCGTTACTGAAGAACTTATGTCCATATCGAAAGTGAAATGCCGCGTTCGCCCCTTTCCGGGGAACCCTTGAAAGGGACCTTCTGAAAAGCCGGTGAAATTTTGATTCAAAATTCCGACCAAGGTTGTGGTATAGACAGGGAAACTTTGAAGATACTTCGACCCTTTCTTTACCACAGAAAGGAAAAGCTGCGGTATCGTGATTGGGTCTCTATATCACTACGGAATAGGAAGCATAATGGAAATCATATTGGCGGGCGGCGAAATCGGGACGGGGATTTCAATTTATTTGCCTTACGACAACGAGCAAGGGACCTGATATGGACAAAGCAAAACCTGAAGCGCAGAAGAAGACAATTGTGATGATTGACGACGAAGAGGATTTCTGCCATTTCGTCATGCTGAATCTGGAGAAGAACGGCAGGTTTAAGGTCCATACCGCCACCAGAGGCTCCGACGGGATCAGGATGATAAAAGAACTGAAACCGGATTTGATATTGCTCGATATTGTCATGCAGGACATGGATGGAGGCGAAGTCGCCTTCAATCTTAAGAAGAGCAGCGACACCAAGGACATCCCGATTATCTTCATTACGGCTATACTGCAGCCTGCCGAAGAGGATAAACTCCGGGGCAAGCATCACTTCCTGTCGAAACCGATCACCCCGGAGCGGCTGATAAGGAAGATCAATACAATACTGGATATGAAAAAACAGTCTTAAACTATGGTCCCGGCGCTTGGACGGGGCGCTTATTCCGAACCCCGATTTGTCCGGAATAAGCGCTTGTAAATTCAGACTTTCTTGGGAGGGCTTACCAGAGCTTCCCCGTCGATGACCACGTCACCATTCTGGTTAGTGCAGGTTGTGCGCAGGCGAACCCTGTTTTTCTCGAGCTTTTCGGCAATCTCAACCTTTGCGGTTATGGTGTCCCCGATATGGACAGGCGCTGTGAAATTCAATTCCTGCCGCAGGTAAATAGTGCCCGGCCCGGGCAGCTGCATCCCGATGGCCGCCGAGATGAGGCCTGAGCACAGGATGCCGTGCGCTATCCGTCCTTTGAAGAACGTCCCCTGGGCATACGGCTCGTTCAAGTGGGCCGGATTCAGGTCTCCGGAAATCCCGGCGAACAGGTAAACGTCAGATTCGGATATGGTTTTGGTGAATGAGGCCGAATCCCCGATATTTAGCTCCGTATAAGATCTTCCCAGCATTATCCCTCCTTATGCCCGCACTTCAGTTTTGGACTTCTTTGGGGCTTTTGATTTGTTTGCAGCCGGTTTTTTAAGCGCGCTGCCGTCTCTTTCCTTGAGCCACTTGAGAATGCGCGGAGCAAACTCCTGCTGCATTTTTGAGCTGACGTATATCCCGATATGCCCCGTATTCAGACAGACGTCCGTCGTGTCCTTGCTGCCGACATAGTTGAGGAATTTCTCGGAACTGGTGTACGGCACCAGGTGGTCCAGCTTTGCGTAGATATTCAGGACAGGCATCGTGATTTTTTTCATGTCCACGAGTTTCCCGCCCAGCGTCATCTTGTTCCGCACCAGCTGGTTCTCGTGGTAGAGTTTATTGATAAATTCCCGGAATGCCTCCGCGGGAAGGTCGGGGCTGTCGAAAATCCACTTTTCCATCCGGACGAAATTTTCCACAAAATCCTTGTCGTGCACGTTTTCCAGGAAGCCCACGTATTTGTCTATGAGCAGCCGGGCAGGGTTCAGCAGCAGATAGGCTATATTGAGGATGTCCCCCGGGATGTTCCCGTAAGCGTCGACGAGCGCATCGGCATCCAGGGATTTTGCCCAGACATTGAGAAGCCCTTTATCGGTATCGAAATCGACAGGGGTGACTGTGGTGACCAGGTTCTTGACTTTTTCCGGATGAAGGGCAGTGTACATTATACATAGCGTTCCCCCCATGCAGATGCCCATGAGATGGACCTGGGGAATTTTGTGCTTTTCGAGTACGAAATCGACCATCTCGTCCATGTACCCGTTGACGTGGTCGTCGATTGTCAAATACCTGTCCTTTCGCGTGGGATAGCTCCAGTCCATCATATAGACTTCAAGCCCGTTGTTGAGGAATGTAGTCACGACGCTGCGGTCGGACTGCAGGTCGAGCATCGTTTCCCGGTTGACCATGGCGTAGCAGACGAACAGGGGAGTTTTGTATTTGACCTCCGCGGGTTTATAGTGCTTGAGTTTGACCCTGTCGGATTCGTAAACGACGTCGTAGGGCGTCGGGGCGATCCCGGTCTCCAGCGGACTCAGCAGCACGTCGCGGGCGGCCATCAGCCGGTTCACGAGCCTGGCCGGCTCGCCGGCAACTTTGCCGAAAATCAGGTCCGTTGCGGTCTTCAGAGGCTCCACCATCGCATCCCAGCTGATATTTTCTTTTTCAGCCATTTTCCTTCCCCCTTTTCTCAAGCTCTTTCACCCGTTTTTTCAAAGTGTAGATTTCCTTATAAAGTTCATCCATGTCCTTGTGGGTGGGGACCGGCAAATCCTGCATAAGATCG
The DNA here is from genome assembly GCA_964556675.1 of uncultured Syntrophaceae bacterium. Classification (GTDB taxonomy): domain Bacteria; phylum Desulfobacterota; class Syntrophia; order Syntrophales; family UBA4778; genus JBDKTK01. The sequence continues at coordinate 835 of CAZKYN010000191.1, read as the reverse complement.
ATGAGCAGCTGCTGTTTGGAGATCCTGTAGTCTTTAAGCGCCTTCATGATATCCGAAAGCGCCGCGGTGTATTCGGGAGATTTCAGCAGCTCCATATAAGACGCTTCCAGCTTGTTTATCCAGAGTTTGTACTGGGACTTATAGTCCTTGACAAATTCCTCCCCGCCTTCCCTGGCCTTCTTGACCTCGTCCCGGACGACCTGGGTTGTTTCAACCAGCGGCTCGCACAGGAGATTGACAAACTTGGTCATCTGAGTCTGGAAGTCGTTGAATTTTTCCACGGCCCGCGCCGCATGTTCCTGATAGTACCTGGTGAGTCCGAGCTGCGGGACATTGAGCATCTGGCGAAATTCCTTGTCGAACAGGTCGTACCAGCTCCTGGAGAATTGCCTGCTGATGGAACGGAAATCTTCGGATCTATCCTCTTTCCCTTCACCGGTTTCCTGGGATTTCAGGACGGCCGACCAGAAAGGCTCCATTATCCTGGTGAAAAGATCCAGACCCGCTTTGGGCCCGTTGCTGGAATCAGGCAACTTTATCGCTTTAGCGAATGCCTCCCACATGGAATTAATCTGCCTGGACACTTCGTCCTGATTCGGAAGTGTTTTATCCTGCACTGTTTCGGACCAGATTTTGCCGGTCGCGTCCCAGTAATCTTTTGAGGCTTTATTCCAGGCAGAAAACATGCTCTCCAGTTCCGGAAATGTATTTTTTCCCTGATCCATTGTTCACCTCTTTACTTTGTCTTTGTCTTTTTGACCGTTTCAGGCTTGTCCTGTTTTTCCGAGCTTCCGCCGTAAATACCGCCCAGGGAATCCATCAGCGCGGTAAATTG
>CAZKYN010000190.1:0-6682 GCA_964556675.1 uncultured Syntrophaceae bacterium | reverse complement strand
GCAGGTACAGAATGTTTAATCGGATCGGCGGCCTGCCGAGACTGCAAGATTTATCAAGTATTCTTCCTGTATGTATCTGACTCAAAGGCTGCAGTTGGCAGCCTGTGAATCAGATGAGAGGAGGTTAAGAATTGGATCGGACCAAGAAAGAACAGGTGGTTGCCGAGCTCCACGACAGGCTCAAGGACGTGAAGCTGGCCGTTCTCGCCGGGTATACCGGGATGAACGTGGCCAAGGTAGAGTCCCTGAGAAACGAGCTTCGCAAGTCCGGAACGGAATTCAGGATTATTAAAAACACCCTGCTGAGAATCGCTTCCCAGGATACTTCCGTTGCCGCTTTCGAAGAATACCTGAAGGGGCCGCTCGCAATTATCCTGAACAGCGGCGATGCGGTTGAGACCACAAAGGTTCTGGTGGACTTTGCCCGTAAAAACTCAGAGCTCGAAATCAAAGCGGGACTGCTGGACGGAAAACTGATCAGCAAAGAGCAACTTCGGACGCTTTCGGAACTCCCCAGCCGGGAAGTCCTGCTGGCGAAATTGCTTTCCGTCATGTTGGGCCAGCAGACAAACCTGGTCAATGTACTCAGCGCAGTCCCCAGGAGTTTCGTCCAGGTACTGGAAGCCTATCGCTCCAAGAAAGAACAACAAATTTAACATACAGGAAGGAAGGATATAAAAAATGGCAGATATCAGCAGAGAAGACGTAATAAAATTTATTGAGGGTATGACTGTCCTTGAGCTCTCCGAACTCGTAAAAGAGCTGGAAGACCGTTTCGGAGTTTCGGCGGCCGCCCCGGTTGCCATGGTGGCGGGCGCGGCGGCGGGACCGGCGGCGGCGGGTCCGGCAGAGGAAGAGAAGACTGAGTTCAACGTGGTTCTGACCGGGTTCGGCGATCAGAAGATACAAGTCATCAAGGTTGTCCGTGCCCTGACGGGTCTCGGACTGAAGGAGGCCAAGGACCTCGTGGAAGGCGTGCCCAAGCCGGTGAAGGAAGGGGTGCCCAAAGCTGAGGCAGAGGACATGAAAAAGAAGCTGGAGGAATCCGGCGCAACTGTGGAAATAAAGTAAAAACCAAAGGCGCGGAAATTCCGGGATTCCGGAATTTCCGCTTATGGCTTTCAGGCCATAATGAAAGGCTCTAATGATTAGGAAGAATTTTGGACATATCCGGAAAATCGTGGATATTCCCAACTTGATCGAGATCCAGAGGAAATCTTACGACAAGTTCCTCCAAATGGACACGGATCCGGACAAGCGCGGGAATATTGGACTTCAAGGCGCTTTCAAAAGCGTATTCCCGATCCGGGACTTCAGCGGAAAATGCTCGCTGGAATTCGTCAATTACAAGATCGGAGAAGTTAAATACGATGTAAAGGAGTGTGTTCAGAAGGGAATGACCTATGCCGCACCCCTCAAGATCGTGGTAAGACTGGTGGTATTCGATACGGACCGCGCCAGCGACCAGAAACTGATAAGGGATATTAAAGAGCAGGAAATCTATTTCGGCGAGATCCCGCTCATGACTGAAAGCGGCACATTTGTCGTGAACGGAACCGAGAGGGTCATAGTCAGCCAGCTGCACCGCTCCCCGGGAATCTTCTTCGATCATGACAAGGGAAAGACCCATGCAGGCGGAAGACTCCTCTTTTCTGCGAGGATTATCCCGATTCGCGGGTCCTGGCTTGACCTGGAATTCGATCCGAAGGACCTTATATATGTCAGGATCGACCGGCGTCGGAAAATGCCCGTTACCATCCTGTTGAAGGCAATGGGGAACACAGCGGAAGACATACTGAATTATTTCTATGATATCGAAAAGGTCAATATAGAGGGGAATAAGCTGCTCCTTACCCTGAATGAAGCCGTTCTCGGCGATAAGGCCCCGGAGGACATAAAGGGCACGGGCAGTGAAGTCGTCGTTAAAAAAGGCCGGAAGATAACAAAGGCCTCCCTCAAGAGACTCAACGAACTAAACCTCAAACAGCTGCCGATTGAAAACGATTATGTTTTGGGCAAGATTCTCGCCCGCGATGTAGCGGATCCGGAAACCGGTGAAACGCTGTTCCGGTGCAACACCGAGTTGACTCGCGAGCGCCTGGACACTGCTTTCCAGAAAGGCATCAGTCAACTGGAATTCCTTCACATCGAAGAGGATGGTTCCAACACCTCAATAAGAGACACTTTATTGATTGACAGCACGCTGGGCGAGGAAGAAGCGATTTTAGAGGTATACAGGAGATTGCGCCCGAGCAATCCGCCCACTCCCGAAACGGCGAGGAAATTTTTCAAGAGCCTTTTCTTCGATGCGGAGACTTATGACTTGTCTGATGTGGGTCGGGTGAAAATGAATTACAAACTGCACCTTGGTGCAGCGAAAGACCTGACAATTCTGAGAAACGAGGACATTCTGGCTGCTGTTAAGTACCTGATCGACCTGAAAAACGGCAGCGGTGATTGCAGCGTTGACGATATCGACCATCTTGGGAACCGCAGGGTCAGGTCGGTGGGCGAGCTTATAGAAAACCAGTACCGGGTAGGCCTCGTGAGAATGGAGCGGGCGATCAAAGAGAAAATGAACATCCAGGACGTGGAGACCATGATGCCGCATGACCTCGTCAATGCGAAACCGGTTTCCGCCGTTGTCAACGAATTTTTCGGCAGCTCGCAGCTGTCTCAGTTCATGGACCAGACCAATCCTCTGTCGGAGATTACTCATAAAAGGAGGCTTTCAGCTTTGGGTCCGGGCGGCCTCACCCGCGAGCGGGCAGGTTTCGAGGTCCGTGACGTTCACCCGACCCATTACGGCCGAATCTGCCCTGTTGAAACGCCTGAAGGTCCGAACATCGGCCTGATCGTTTCTTTGAGCTCTTATGCCAGGGTGAATGAATACGGTTTTATTGAGACCCCCTATCGAGTTGTCAAGGACGGAAAGGTTCTTAATGAAATAAGGTACTTGACTGCAATAGAAGAGGAACAGTACATAATTGGTCAGGCCAATGCACCCATTGATGCCCAGGGGAAGTTTCTGGAGCCCCTGGTCTCATCCCGTAAAGGCGGAGATTTTGTCGCCGTGGTCCCGACAGAGGTCCATCTTATGGACGTTTCCCCTGACCAGTTGGTCAGTGTTGCGGCGGGATTGATCCCTTTCCTGGAGCATGATGACGCGAACAGGGCCCTTATGGGATCAAACATGCAGAGGCAAGCAGTCCCCCTGATGAGACCCGAGCTTCCGCTTGTGGGCACCGGCATGGAAGGCGTTGTGGCCCGGGATTCCGGAGCCGTTATCGTTGCAAGGCGCTCCGGGGTGGTGGAGAACGTTGATGCTTCCCGCATAGTTGTGAAGTGTGATGTACAGGAAAAAGACAACGGGTTTGATACCGGAGTCGACATCTACAATTTGACAAAGTACCAGCGCACGAACCAGGATACCTGTTTCAACCACAAGCCGATCGTGGTTGTCGGCGACAGGGTCAATAAGGGCGAGGTCATAGCGGACGGCCCAGCCACCGATATGGGCGAACTTGCCCTCGGGCGCAACGTAATGGTCGCGTTCATGTCGTGGGGCGGATACAATTATGAGGACTCGATCCTGGTCAGCGAAAGGGTTGTCAAAGATGATATCTACACCTCGATCCACATCGAGGAATTCGAGACAATGGCGCGGGACACCAAACTTGGCAAGGAAGAGATAACCCGGGACATACCCAATGTCGGCGAAGAGGCCCTGAAGAACCTTGACGAGAGCGGGATAGTCCGCATGGGCGTTGCTGTCAAACCGGGAGATATCCTGGTCGGCAAAATCACCCCCAAGGGCGAAACACAACTGTCGCCTGAGGAAAAGCTGCTCAGGGCTATTTTCGGCGAAAAGGCGGGAGACGTCAGGGATACCTCGTTGAGGGTTCCTCCCGGCGTTGAAGGAATAGTCATTGACGCCAAGATCTTCACCCGAAAAGGGGCCGAGCGCGACCGCCGCTCGCAGGCTATCGAACAGGAAGAGGCGCAGCGCCTGATAAAGGACCGTGATGATGAAATCCGGATCATTTCGGAGAGCGTCAGGAAAAACATCTACTCGCTTTTGCTCGGGAAAATTTCGGCCTCCAAGATCATGGACCCGAAAAAGAAAAAGATCCTGTTGAAAAAGGGCGACAAGATTACAAAGGATATTCTGGAATCCATTCCCTTTTCGCTCTGGGACAATATAACCCTTCAGGGAGAGGATGCTCTCGAGGAGCAGATTAAAAACACATTCCAGAACCTCAGCCGGAAAATAGACCTCGTTGAGGCGTTCTGCGAAGAGAGGATCGAGAGGCTTAAAGCAGGCGATGAACTTCCCCCGGGTGTCATCAAAATGGTTAAGGTCTATATAGCCATCAAGAGAAAGCTCTCAGTCGGCGATAAAATGGCGGGACGCCACGGCAACAAAGGCGTGCTCTCCAGAATACTGCCGGAAGAGGACATGCCCTTCTTCAAAGATGGCACGCCGGTGGATATCATCCTGAACCCCCTGGGCGTGCCCTCACGAATGAACGTGGGACAGATACTGGAGACGCACCTGGGATGGGCCGCCAAAGGCATAGGAGAGAAAATCGGAGAGGTGTTCGACCAGAAGCGCGATTTGGACGCACTCCGGAAGGAAATAAAGAAATTCTACGGTTCGAAGGAATTCGAATCATTTGTGGACGGCGCATCCGAAGACGAACTGAAGAGGTTCCTTTCCCGGCTCAAAAAGGGTATCCCGATGGCATCGCCGGTCTTCGACGGCGCTGAGGAAAGCGCCATCCGCGATATGCTCAAATTCTCCGACCTGCCTCAGGGGGGCCAGGTTGTATTGTTTGATGGTCGGACGGGAGAACCATTTGACCGGGAGATCACGGTCGGAATGATTTACATGCTGAAGCTGCACCATCTTGTCGACAATAAGATTCATGCGAGGTCCATAGGACCATACTCACTTGTTACACAGCAGCCGCTTGGTGGAAAAGCGCAGTTCGGAGGACAGAGACTCGGAGAAATGGAAGTCTGGGCAATGGAGGCCTACGGCGCCGCTTATTCGCTCCAGGAATTCCTTACGGTCAAGTCCGACGATGTAGCCGGCCGCACGCGCATTTACGAGGCTATTGTTAAAGGGGAACATACCCTTGAGCCCGGTTTGCCGGAATCGTTTAACGTTCTGGTGAAAGAGCTCCAAAGCCTTGCACTTGATGTGCAGTTGGTCGAGAAGGAGTAGTGATAGGTTTCTGAACCGTCACAAAAACAAGGAGTAAAGAATTGGAAGATATATTCAGCTTTTTTGAAAAACCAAAAGATCCTATCCGGTTTAACGCCATCCGTATTTCGCTGGTGGCCCCGGAAAAAATATATGCGGAGGGTAAAAAACCACCGGAGATCTGGTCTTACGGCGAGGTAAAAAAGCCGGAAACGATCAATTACCGGACATTCAAGCCGGAGCGCGACGGGCTCTTCTGCGCCAAGATATTCGGCCCGGTCAAAGATTACGAATGCCTGTGCGGCCGTTACAAAAGGATGAAGCACAGGGGCGTCGTATGCGAAAAATGCGGCGTGGAAGTCATTCAATCAAAGGTGCGGCGCGACAGGATGGGACATATTGCTCTGGCCGCCCCGGTCGCCCATATATGGTTTCTCAAAAGCCTGCCGAGCCGGATCGGCAGCATCCTCGACCTCACGTTGAAAGAAGTCGAGAAGGTCCTCTATTTCGAATCCTGGATAGTCCTGAACCCGAAGAACACCCCTCTTAAGAAGATGGAACTCCTTTCCGAGGAAAGGCTGGCCGAGACGAAAGAGCTGTATGGGCCGGATGCATTCGAATATGGCATCGGGGCCGAAGCCGTCCGCAAGCTCCTGGAAGAAGTCAATGTCGACAAACTCGTGGATGAACTGCGCAAAGAGCTACGTGAGACGTCGTCCGACACGAAGAAGAAAAAAATTGCCAAGCGACTGAAGGTAACAGAGGCGCTTAAGAAGTCAGGAAACAGGCCCGAGTGGATGATCCTCACGGTCCTGCCGGTTATCCCGCCGGACCTGCGGCCCCTAGTCCCCCTGGACGGCGGGCGTTTTGCGACTTCCGACTTAAACGATCTGTACCGCCGGGTGATCAACAGGAACAACCGCCTGAAGAGGCTCATGGAGCTAAACGCCCCTGAGATTATCATCCGCAATGAGAAGAGAATGCTCCAGGAAGCAGTTGACGTCCTGTTCGACAATGGCCGCCGCGGAAAAGCGATCACCGGTTCCAATAAACGGCCGCTACGGTCCCTTTCCGATATGCTTAAGGGTAAACAGGGGCGCTTCCGCCAGAACCTGCTGGGTAAACGCGTCGATTATTCCGGCCGCTCCGTCATCACGGTCGGCCCGGACCTCAGGCTTCATCAGTGCGGACTTCCCAAGAAAATGGCTCTGGAACTCTTCAAACCATTTATTTACAACCGCCTGGAAGAGAAAGGTTATGTTACTACTGTAAAGAGCGCCAAGAAGATGGTGGAGAGGGAGTCCCCCGAAGTCTGGGATGCACTTGATGAGGTCGTCCGGGAATACCCGGTCATGCTCAACAGGGCGCCCACCCTCCACAGGCTGGGAATCCAGGCCTTCGAGCCCGTGCTGATCGAGGGCAAGGCCATCCAGCTGCACCCGCTCGTCTGCACGGCTTTCAACGCGGACTTCG
>CAZKYN010000189.1:0-6784 GCA_964556675.1 uncultured Syntrophaceae bacterium | reverse complement strand
GAGCCATCTTATAAGTCACTGTGACGGGCGTTCAAACGTACCGTCATGGGAAGGCGATGGCTCGAGGCGATTATCCGGAAGCCAGAAGACGGCCGGGGTCTGTTTAGCTGGCGAACCTTATGGCAAAGGGTTCCAGGAGCCGCTGCAATGCGGCTTTTGGGGCCCTTTTTTTTTGGAGGAATTCACATGGAAAGAATGAAATGCATAATAGTCCATCGGGTCGGAAATTTCGATATGGGCATTGCGCCAATCCGGCCGCTCACTGAAGACGAAGTCCTGATACGGGTGGAATGGACGGGGCTTTGCCGGACCGATCTCAAGCTGATCCGGGAGGGCCATAGGGACCTTGTCCTCCCTCGAATCCCCGGCGAAGAAGTAGTGGGCAGAATCTGCCGAACCGGCGCGAATGCAGGCGAGTTCAGGGAAGGGGACAGGGTTTACGTCTATCCCGGCGTTTGGTGCGGGGAGTGCCCGGAGTGCCGAGCGGGGGCTGAAAACCTCTGCCGCGGCATGCGGATAATGGGATTTCACCGCGACGGAGGTTTTGCCGAATACGTCGCGGCGCCCGCAAAAAGCGTTATTGCCGTTCCGGAAGGGTTGAGGCTGGATCACGCCGTTTTTGCGGAACCTCTCTCTTGCTGTCTGAACGCCCTGGAACAAGGCGGCGCCGGGAATGGAAAAACAGTTGCCATATGGGGCGCCGGGCCCGCCGGAACGCTGCTGTTCAGGGCGGCATCGGCTCTGGGCGCAGTGCCTGTTTGTGTAGAGCCTGACGACAGGAGACGGCGGAAGATCAATGGGATAAAGAGCGCGCAGAGCGGGAAGTATGACCTGTGCATAGTGGCGGTTGGGGCATCCTCCGCTTATGACGAAGCTCTGATAAGCCTGAATCCTCGCGGCCGCCTGGTCGTTTTCTCCGGATTGAGGCCGGCGGGACCATCCATTTCCGTGAACTTCAATCAAATACATTACTTCGAACAGGCCATAGTTGGAGCTTACGGGTGCTCATATCGCCACGGCATAGTGGCCCTTGATTTAATCCACCGTGGCCGGATCGTCGTAGAGGACCTCATAACGCACAGAATGCCCCTCGGGGAGCTTGAAACCGCCTTGAGGCTGGTTGAAGAACGTCAGTGCATGAAAATCATATTGAGGCCATGAGAAGGAATAGAAGATGGAAAACACCGGTGACGGACTCATCCAATTCGGGAAGGTGATTCAAAGATTAATCGGGAAAAAAGATATGTCCCGGCAGGAGAGCTATGAGATGTTCCGGCAGGTCCTGCTCGACCTCCAGCCCGACCTGCACCAGGGGGCATTCCTTGCGGCTCTGGCAGCCAAGGGCGAGACGGCCCGGGAAATAGCCGGGGCGTGGCAGGCCATCATCGATTTCGACACGACAGCCGCCGATGAAATCTACGAGGCCCCGCTTGTCGAAAATTGCGGGACAGGCATGGACGCCCTGAAAACCTTCAATGTCAGCACGGCCGCCGCCGTAGTGGCCGCAGCGGGCGGCGTTCGCCTCGCCCGTCACGGGGCAAGGGCCCTCACTTCAATGTACGGAACAGTCGATCTGCTTGAAGCCCTGGGTATCGATGTCGACGCCGACGTGAGCAAGGTATGCCGGAGCATCCGGGAAACCGGCATTGGGATTTTCAACGGGATGAGCCCGAAGGTCCATCCGCGCTCACTGGCGCGCGTTCTCAGCCGGATCCGTTTCGGGTCCACTCTGAATATCAGCGCCTCCCTTGCCGGACCCTGCCGGCCCACCCATGCCCTGCGCGGGGTCTATTCGAGCAGCCTTTTGCCAAAGATGTCGGAAGTCATGAGAGAGATCGGGTATGAGAGGGGGTTGATTGTCCATGGCTATGATTCAGCGGGAGAGAAGGGGATAGATGAACTCTCGAACATGGGGGAAAGTGTCATCTGCGAATTTGATTCCGACGGAAGGGAGACAACCTACTCGATCACCCCCGAGGACGTCGGCATCTGCCGGTCGAGCTATGAGGATATTGCAACTATGGGCAACCTCAGAGAGGAAACCGTCAGGTTCATGAAAGTCATAAGCGGCGCGGGACACGAGTCCTGTATTGATTTGACTTGTCTCAACGCCGGAGCGATCTTCTATCTCGCCGGCAGGGCGCGCAGTATCCGTGAGGGCGTTGCGCTCGGCAAAGATATTGTTTTCTCCGGAAAGGCTTTCGACAAACTGAGGCAGTGGGTCGCGGTTCAAGCTGATTGCGAAGGGGAGGGATCGAGGCGGTTTGTCAACATCGTTGCAGAGGCGGACCTCACGGCAAAGTTGCCTCAATAAGCCTGATCGTAAGGGGGAAAATGCAGTGTAATTGGCTCTGGCCTGTGTTTACCAACTGCAATTTTCTTCCGTGCTCCAATTTCTAAATTTTATAATACAGGAAAAAAGGATGAGACAGCCGGAAGCGCTGGTCTAAACACCCTTATTTTGCAGTTACATCTACAATTGTAAAATCTGATTTTAATAAAAAGATTTGGATTTCCAGTTGAAAGGATACTCTGCTCAAATTTCTTTACCTATGAATTTTCATTTGGTAATCGCGGCACAGTCATGATCACTTTCGTCCCACGGCCCGGCTTTGACCGGATGAGCAGTTCTCCGCCTAAATACCTCAATCTCTCCCTGATACCGAACAGCCCAAAACCGCCTTTGCTGACATCTGTGCGAAATGCCTGCCTGACGTCGAAACCCGTGCCGTCGTCTTTAACTCCAATCTTGATCTTGGAGCCATCGGCTAAGGTCTAATGTGCACAGTTTTGGCTTGGGAATGCTTGACTATATTCATCAGCAATTCCCGTATGGATTGGAAAAGCAATACCTGTTACCTCACGGATAAGTCGGGATTTTTCTCGGCTGAAGTTGAATGGAAATGTTGTGATGACTTCCGATTTGTAGCCACTCCAGGGCAGGAGTGAAACCAGGTTCGTATCCGGTGGGCTCATCTCCGCCATGATCATCCTTGCATGAGCTTCCCCGAATAAATATATTCCTTTATCAGACCGGGTTTACCAGCTGCGCTCCGGGTAAAAGACCGGGCGGCCCGGATTTGGCATTGACAAGTAATGTGTATTTTTTAATACTTCGCAAACTAACCACTGTCAGCAACTCAGGTTTGGACTGTACATTTACACCAGGAATTTAAAGAGAGGAGACCGGTCGTGAAGAAAATCATGCACATACTGCTGTTCACCCTGATTTTGTCAATTGTCGGTTGCGCATCAATGCCGCCCATTGAGATCAAACCAGTTACCCCTAGACTGAACATAGCCGCGCCCGAGATCAGGCCGACAAAAATAGGCGTTGTGATCCCGGACCCCATGCCTTATACGCTGTTTTACAAGGGGGAAGGTAGCTACTCCAGGGACATGACATCAGATATTCGCGCCAATGGAATGCTGCTGGAACGTGATTTGTCCAAAATTGTGCAGGATACCCTCTCCCAAGCATTCAAGCAGGTTGTGATCCTGCGCGATCTGCCGCCTCCCGGCCAATACGATACTGTGGTCAACCTGAGCATCGGCCAGATACTGGCGAAAGAGCATGTTGTTGTCACGGGTGAGACCTGCGACCTCACGGCGGCCTGGAGCATGACCGTGCTGGATGGACAGAACAAGGAGATTTTCACCACAAGAGGCGTTTCTCCGTCTCACAACTTCGCTTGGAGCGCGTTCAACCCCGGTCCGGGCTGGTCAGCCGGGATCAGCACGTGCATGTCTTTGATACTCAATGAATTGGCCAGCGAGTGGGGGACTACCCTTTATAAACTGGATATGAAGGGCAGCGCCCGAAGATAATTTTATGAAGCAACCTTTAGGACTCCTCTCGATCCTGGTGCTCGTTATATCGGGATGTTTCCCGACGACAAGGCCCCCCATAGTCATCCCCATCTCCGATCTCACCCCTTCTGTATCAGAAGGCGTTATGGCGAAAGGGCCCGTCTACACCGTTGTGATGGATCGTTTTCGCGACGAGCGCTCCAACCGCAGCATCCTGGGCCAGTACGACAACCTGGGGAAAGGCGGGTTTGCGGGCACAAATACGGTCACGTCTGACCGGGACATCACGGAAGTCTTTGAAGACGTGGCAAAAAAGTCTTTCCAGCGCAAAGGTATTTTTCAGGGGCCCTCCCCTTTCATTTTGAAAGGGGTCATTAAGACGGCGAATGTTGGAGCATCGCCGGATTCCCAGACTATTAAAGCGGACGTTTTCCTGGAGCTGACCATCATCAATTCAAACACAGGTGCGTACCTCTGGAGAAAAACATACCTCGGTTCGGCGAGCGGGATCGACCCCAAACAGACCCTGGCTAACGCGTTCCGAGACCTGGCGATCGCCGTCGATCAGGATGACAGCCCCCTTGTTTTACGGCAGATATTCCTGGCGTCGGGAGGCAAGCTGCCTGAAGTTCCCGTGTTTTCATATGCCCAGCCGGACCTGAAACAGCAATTGTCCGATGTTGACGAGCTACCTCCTGTTAAGTCAAAGCCCAATAAAAACGCCTATGCTGTTATAATCGGCATTGAGCAATACCGGCAGAAGCTGCCGACGGCTGACTTTGCAGTACATGATGCGCAGATCATGGCGGAATACTTGATTAAGGTCATCGGGTATCCGGCGGAGAACGTTGTCATTCTGCTCAACGATAAGGCAACCAGAAGTGATTTTGACAAGTACCTGGGAAGATGGCTGCAGAACAATGTCGAGCAAGGCAGTTCCATATTTGTGTACTATTCCGGCCACGGCGCGCCCAACCCCATTTCGGGTGAAACATTTCTTGTGCCATACGACGGAGACCCGTCTTTCATCGATGAAACGGGCTATTCGCTGCATCGGCTCTATGAGCAGCTGGGAAGGCTTCCGGCCGGAGATATTACCGTGGCGCTGGACTCTTGCTTTTCCGGGGCAGGCGGGAGGTCAGTCCTGGCAAAGGGCGCCCGGCCCCTGGTTATGAATATTCAAAGTATGTCTGTTCTGCCGAAAAATGTCACTGTACTGGCCGCAGCCAAAAGCAATCAGATCAGTTCGACATACCAGGAAAAGAGCCACGGGCTCTTTACCTATTTCATGCTCAAAGGCATCAAGGAAGCAAATGTACTGAAGCCGGACGGCTCAATTGACCTTGGCTATTTGTATGCGTTTCTCAAGCCCCAGGTTGAGCGCATCGCGAGAAAACAGTACAATAATGAGCAAGTGCCCCAGTTGATGGGAGCGAAAAAGGATTAACCGATTCCAGTTGAAAGCTTGAATATTTTATTATCCGGCTCGCATTCATTGTACCAGAGGCCCAGTATTTGTTATTGCGTCACATACGATATCGAACAGGAAAATACTTATGCCGGCAGTGTAAAGATCGCCGACACATGGTTTTTCTGACCGGAAGCGGCCCTCGACTTAACTCATGGATATCTCTGGATGATCTGAATAAATGACGTGTGAATCAAACTGTAAGGAATGCCGACAATTCGATGCAGAGTAGACAGGGGCACAACTTTTCACACTTAAAGGAAGGCGGCTTTCATTTCCATTTGAAATATACGGCTTCGGCTGTGATCGAAAATCTGGATTTTACATCAGGAAGGAACTTAACCCTAACCGTTCCCCAATTTACTTAATTGTGGGATTAGACTCTCAAACCATCAAGTACGAACTCGAACGCCTTGGGGACCATGCCTTGACGACTAAATCATAAGGGCAACGCCGGTCGCCACTTGCACACAAAAAATTAAATCTGCCTGAATCAGAGGTCATACAATTTGCTGTCGACGCGGGGGGCGCCGCGCGGGCGGGAGCGTTTTTTGCCCTTGGCCTCCTCAATCGCGAACGGCTCCTCGCTCTCCAGCAGGTCGCCCATCTCTTCCTCGATCAGGTTGGGGTCCTCGCCCTTTTCCATCCGCCGGATCGCCTCTTCCATGCGGGGCCCGAGGCTGACGCCCGCCGCATCGGTGAGCTTTCTCATGAGCCGGGCCGCCTGGCGGGGGTCCTCTTCGTTCATGCTCCCCGCCTCGTCGGCAATGGCCGCCATGGCGCTTTCCAGTCTGGAATCATCGATATGCGGCGAATCTTCGGTGTCGGGCTCTTCCTTCCTGCCGGAGACTTTGGCGAACACCGACATGCGGCGCCGGAGTTTGATCCTCTTGCAGGCGGGGCAGTTGGGGACTTTTTCGGTGTCCACCGTCCTGGAGAAAAAGCTGAAGACCGTATTGCACTTATGGCAGTAGAATTCGTAAATAGGCATATTTTCCTCTGAAGGCTGTTGCGCGCCTTGCACCCTGTCCTCGCTTGCAATGAGAACTTTTTGGACAGCCTCAATTTTCTGCTTCGGGAAATGATCCGAAAATCTCATTGTAAAATCAAGATGCTTTTTTGCACTGCGCTTTTATTTCCCTGATGCGCTCCAGGAGCGGGGGATGGCTGTAATAGAACCAGGCAAACAGGGGGTGGGGATGGAGATTGGCGAGGTTGTCCTTCGCCAGCCTCTTGAAGGCATCGGCCAGGTCGGCGGAACCGCCGGTGAGGGAGCAGGCGTCCGCATCGGCCTGCCTCTCGAAGCGTCGGGACATGGCGGCGCCCGCCGGGGTGAAAAACAGCGACAGGGGCTTGAGGACGACGCCAACGAAGAACAACCCGGCAAACGGGACCGCCTCCGGCATTCCAAATATTGAATAGAATACCCCGCTGCCGATCAGGCAGGCCGACACGGAGAGCACCAGCAGGGAAATAATTTCCATGAAGACCAGCTGCTTGACAACG
>CAZKYN010000188.1:0-6802 GCA_964556675.1 uncultured Syntrophaceae bacterium | reverse complement strand
ATTTACTCTGGCTTTATTCCCGCGAATTCCGGATTTTTTCTCTTCAAAATCCCCCTGTATCCCCCTTTAGAAAAGGGGGGATTCATGTGAGGGCCGCCAGTTCTCCCCTTTTTTAAAGGGGAGTCAGAGGGGATTTTATCTTTCCAAATAAAACTGATTCAGAATTGATCAAGACATCTCTGTCCGAAAATCCAAGCAATCAAATCCAAGATTTCTGAGGTATTCATCACGTTTAGAATCCTTCTGAATTCCTTCTTTTGAATAGTGGCTGCTTCCGTCCAGTTCAATAACAAGTTTTGCAGCCGGACAGTAAAAGTCGACGATGAATTCGCCTATATTTTTTTGCCTGTAGAATTGGCAGCCGCCGAGCTGCTTTTTGCGGATTTTTGACCAGAGATGTATTTCGGCGCCAGTCATACTGGATCGCAATTTTCTTGCAGCAGGTTTCAATTGCTTATTGAACGGCAGCACCTAATTCAAAATCCCCCTGAAATTCCCTTTAGCTGCTACAACCTGATCTCCACGTGCGATTTTTTCCGCAGCTCGCCGATCCACTCTTCAAACTTCCTTTCCGACTTCTCCCGGGTCAGCTCTTCAATTATCTCCTGCCGCACCGATTCAAAGGTCTTTATGCCGGCGCCTCTCTTATCGAGGACCTGGATAATGTGGTATCCCGCCGGGGATTCAATGATGCCGCTCATCTCGCCGACCTTCAGACTGAAGGCGACGTCCTCGACAGGCTGCAGCATGGAGCCCTTCTCCACGAATCCGAGCTCCCCGCCGATACCGGGCGAGTGTTTTGCCGCCAGGTCTTCAAACTTTTCGCCGCCCTTGATCCTGGCCATGATGGATTCCATTTCCGCCCGGACCTCCCGTTTCTTTTCCGCGGGCGCAGTGGACGGGCACAGGATGAGTATCTGCCGGAGTTTTACCGCCACCCTGCCCTCGTATTCCTCGCGATGCAGCTTGTAATAGTCGCCGATCTCCCGCTCGGTCACCATTATCTTCGAGCGGATCTCGCGGGTTGCAAGCCGGCCCCTCATGAGGTGCGATCTTGCTTCCTCCTTGTATGATTCCAGGGAAAGCCCGTCCCGGGCAAGCAAGGTCTTGAACTGATCCATCGTGAGATTTCTTTTCTTCAGCATATCGGTAAGCATTGAATTTATCTCGTCATCTCTGATGATGATGCCCAGGCGCTTCGCCTCCTGCTTGATCAGGATCTGGTCGACCATCCTGTTCAGGATGGTTTTTCTCGTCTCTTCCAGCAGCCGTGCCTTGTCCTTGCCGGCGTATCCCTTCTCGATCTTTTCCTTGTACGGCTCGGCCTGTTCGTTGAGCTCGGAAAGCGTGATAATCTCGTTATTGACGACCGCCACGATTTTATCGACGATCTCCGCGTGCGAGCGGACAGCCCAGAAGGCAATCAGGGTGAGCGCAAGCGGGACCACGAAAAACTTTCTCATACACCTACCTCGGTTCTTTATCCTTTTGCCGGCTTGTTCAAGACCTCTTCGTTGATGACGACCTTTGAAACGGACCTCAGCCGGTCAAGCCAATTCCTGTATGCCGCATCTTCCTTCTGTTTTCTGAGCTCCGCGATAACGCGCACCTTGACCGCCGGGAAATCGGCCTTCGTCGCCTTTTCCCTTTTTTCCAGCTTGAAAATATGAAAGCCGTACGGGCTTTCGACTATGTCGCTGATCTGCCCGGGCCGGAGATTGAAGACGCTTGCATCCATGTTCTCGGGCAGGACGCCTTTGGAAAAATACCCCATGTCGCCGCCGCGCGAGCCTTCCGGGCCCGCGGATACATCTTTCGCCAGGGCCGCGAAATCCGCACCCGCCTTCAGCCTTTTCAGGGCCTCTTCCGCTATTGCCCTGTCTGGTACGAGGATCTGGCTTAACCGCACCCTCTCTTCGGACCTGAAGTATTCCTTATTCGCCCTGAAGTACGCCAGAGCCTCGGCATCGGTTACGGCCACGGTGGAGTTGACCTCTTTCTCCACAAGCTTCTCCAGGAGTATCCTTTTCTTCAGGTCCTCCTTCCAGCTGTTGAAGTCCCTGGACTTTGGAAAGATCTTTTCCAGCCCCTCCGGATAGTCGGCCTTTATCTCCTCAAGCTTCTTATTGAGTTCGTCATTTGTGACGCTCAGCCCGAGTCTCCGCGCCCTGGTCAGCAGGATCTTTTCATCGATCAGCTCGTTGAGGAATTCCCGGCGGATGCGGATTCCGTCCTCGGCGCCGATAGCGGCGGCGTTCCCCATTACGGCCATCCGGACCTGGAGCCTGTCTTCGAAATCCCGGATGGGGATCTTTTCGCCGTTCACCGTCGCGGCGTAATCCCGCCCGAAAATCTCGCAGCCGATTATCCCGAAAACAAGGAAAAGCAGGATTGAACTGATGATAAGGCGCGTTTTAATCATTTCACCGGGCCGCATTAATATAAAGCATCATCATTCGCCCAGTTCACGGAGGAGTTCCCTGGCGCTGCTGATGATCTCGTCGCCCTTCAGCCGGGGCATTGACACGGACAGCCTCATATCGGGGCTGAACCTCACCTTTTTATCACGTCTGCGGGTCAGACGCACTATTTTCTCCGGGCTGACGGAAGTCTCGCCGCGGAACATGATCTGGAACTCGCTGCCGTTATAATCCATCCTCCTGCCGGAAATCGCCCGGAGCGTGTTGCGGATATCAATGACCTGCAGGAGGTTTTCAACCTGGTGGGGTATGTATCCGTAAAGATCGGAGATTTCGTCGCGCAGGGCATCCAGTTCGTCGGGGCCGGCTGCCATCGATATGCGCTTGTAAAGCATGAGCCGGCTGTTCATGTCGGGAAGGTAGTCCTCGGGAATGAAGGCCGGGATGCCCAGCTGGATCTCGGGCCTGACCTCTTCTTTTGCAGGCGCTTCGCCCCGGAGTTCCCGGATAGTTTTCTCGATCAGTTCAAGGTACATCTCGTAGCCGACTGCCGCGATGTGCCCGGATTGCGAAGATCCCAGCAGGTTGCCGGCGCCGCGGATCTCCAGGTCGTGGGTGGCGATCTTGAAACCGGAGCCGGGCTCCGTGAATTCCTTAATCACCTCGAGCCTTTTCTGCGCATCGCGCGACAGGACCGCCCCGCCCGGGATAAGGAGGTAAGCGCACGATTTTTCCTTCGACCGCCCCACCCTTCCCCGCAGCTGGTAAAGCTGGGAGAGCCCGAAGCGGTCCGCCCTGTTCATAATGATCGTGTTCGCCGAAGGAATGTCGATTCCCGAAGCAATGATAGTCGTGCAAAGCAGCACATTATAATCCCTTTGCACGAACTTCACCATGACCTGCTCGAGCTCCCGGGGCTTCATCTGGCCATGCGCGACGCCGACCCTGGCTTCCGGCACGAGTTTCTGGAGATACCTCTGCATAGGGTAAATGGACTTGACCCTGTCATGGACGAAATAGACCTGCCCGCCGCGCCTGAGTTCATTGAGGATAGCTTCCCGGATCACGTCCGAGTCGAACTCGAGGACATGGGTCCTGATCTCGGACCGGTCCTCGGGGGCCGTATTGATAACCGAGAGGTCCCGGATGCCCACGAGCGACAGCTCCAGCGTCCTCGGGATGGGGGTTGCCGTTAAAGTGAGGACGTCCACCATCGTCCGGAGTTTCTTCAATCTTTCCTTGTGCGTCACCCCGAAGCGCTGTTCCTCGTCGATAATAACCAGTCCCAGGTTTTTGAAGGCCACGTCCTTCTGGAGAATCCGGTGCGTCCCGATGATGATGTCGATTGCCCCGGCAGCCAGCTTCTCCGTTATGTCCTTCTGTTCCGCCCGGCTCCGGAAACGGTTTAGCGCAGCCACCCGCAGGGGGTATTTCTCCAGCCTGTTTGCAAAGCTCTGGTAATGCTGCTCCGCCAGGATAGTCGTAGGCACAAGCACCGCCACCTGCTTGCCGTCCATGGCGACCCGGAATGCGGCCCTGATGGCCACTTCGGTCTTTCCGAACCCCGCGTCGCCGCAGATCAGCCTGTCCATCGGCTTCGAGTCCGCCAGGTCCTCGTTGATGTCCTCGATCGCCTTTGCCTGGTCGGGGGTCTCCTCGTACTCAAACGAAGACGAGAACTCTTCGTAATACCTGTCTACGGGAGAGAATGCGTCGCGCTCCTGGACTTCCCGCGCGGCGTAAAGCGCGACGAGCTCTTCGGCGATCTCCTCGACGGACTTGCGCACCCGCTTCTTGGCATTCTCCCACGAGCTGCTTCCCAGCTTGTCGAGGTCGGGGTTGTGGCTCTCCGGCCCGATGTACCGCTGGATCTGGTCGAGCCTGTCCACAGGGATATACAGCTTGTCTTCCTCTTTATATTCGAGGAGCAGGAAATCGTTTTCGATATCGCCGAGGGTGAGTTTTTTCAGGCCTTTATAAATTCCTATGCCGTGGTCGACATGGACGATATAATCGCCCTCCTTCAATTCGCTGAACGATCTCAGGAAGAATCCTTCGCGCTGCGCGCGCGGCTTGCGCCTGGGGACCTTGCGCCCGAAAATCTCCTCTTCGCTCAATACCGAAACGCCAAGGCCGGGGAAAGAAAACCCCTCGGTTATCCTGCCGGTTTTTAAAACCAGAAGGCCCGTCTCTTTCCGGGAATGCCGCGCCAGGTCGTCCAGCAGCGTTTCGTTATTGGTCTTCAGGGGGAGGTTGTACCCCTGCAGAATGTGGGAGATGCGCTGGAGCGAGTCGTCGTTTGCGCAGTAGAACACGACGAGGTCGCCCGCCGCGGCATGCAGGCGCACGTTCTCCACGACCGGCGCAATCAGGCTGTCCTCCCTTGTCATCCGGGAAACCTCCTGGCGCAGGTCTTTATTGGTGCGGGTCTCGAAATAAACCGTTTCTTCGCGGCCTTCCTCCTCTGCGGTTTCGCTGATTTCCAGGCTCAGGAGGCTGATTACCTGGAAGCGCCCGTCTGTGAAGATTTCCGCACAGGAGTGATAATATGATTGCCGCTCAAGGCAGAACCTGCCCTCGCGCCTGGCCCGCTCCAGGAAGCGTTCCGCTTCGTTTACGAGTTCGTGTTCGGACCGCGCGACAGCTACCGGATCGTCAATGACAATCAAGGCCTCCGGGGAAATATAATCGAGGATGGAGCCGAGGCGCTCGCCGTCCTCGCCGCCCGGGGCGGCTATTGGATTGAAGAACAGCGGGATGAACTGGGGATGGAAGCTCGGGCCGCCGTTCTCCAGCATTTCCGTGAGGCGTTCCCGCAGGACCCGCGGAACTCCGCACTCGTTCATCCGGTTGCGGAGGTTCTTGAGACCGGTTCTCTTCATCTCCTCCGTGATGATCAGCTCCCGCGCAGGCGTCAGCTCCAAATCCACGAACTCTTTCAGGGAGCGCTGCGAGACCGGGTCGAATTCGCGGATCGATTCAAGTTCATCCCCGATAAGCACGAGCCTGTAAGGGTTCCCCCCGGGGGTGAATATATCCACGACATTGCCTCGGACCGCGTATTCCCCCGCTTCCTCCACGAGCGACCTGCGCGTGTACCCGCCCTGATCGAGAAGGCGCGCGAACTCGTCCCGGTCAACCGTGTCCCCGATCGAGACCTTTCGCATATACGCGCTCGGCAATGCGGGCGGGACGATTTTCTGCAGGAGCGCTTCCAGCGGGAGCACCGTTGCGCCCGTCTCCCCGCGCAGGAGCTGGAGCAGAGGCCCGATCCGCGCGGCTTCGACATCCTTCTGGAGCAGGAACACGTCTCGCGAGAGGATCTCCCACGGTGGGCAGCAGTTGACGCCTTTGCCGCTGAAACGGGAGAGGTCGCGGCAGCAGCTCTTGGCCTGCTCGGGAGTGGGACTTACAATAACCAGGGGCCTGTTTGTTGTTTCCGCAATAAGCGAGAGCAGAAGGGCCCTGGACGAACCGCGCAAGCCGCCCGCCCTGATATTTTTGTCTCCCCGGTCGATCCTCTCCAGCAGCTCAGCCGCTGCCGGGTCTTCCGGGAATCTCCATTTTGTGTGTGCCATATCCTTTTCTGAAACACTCCCCTTTTCTAAAGGGGGAGCCGGAGGGGATTTTACCGGCTTTAAATCCCCCTGATTCCCCCGTTAAAATGGGGAGTTTACCTGTGCGCAGAACGCAAACAACCCCATTTTAAAGGGGGCACGAGGTAATGCGCCGCCCTTTAGAAAGGGGTGATTATCTTATAGTACCCGGCCACTGAGCCTGTCGAAGTGACCTTCATCTAATCTGTCCTCCGCCCGTTTCGACAGGCTCAACGAGCGATCTATTCCCTTTATGCCGGCAGCACGGACAGCCCTTCTTATGATGCCTCCAGCATCCTTTTCAATGCCACCGCCGCCGGCGCGCGCACTTCCTCCGGGACGGTTACCACGTTCTCTTCCCTGTCCAGGATGCGGCAGATGTCTTCCAGAGTTGTGAGCTTCATGGTCTCGCAGACCATCTTGTCCGAAACGGGAATATACGTCTTTTCCGGGCTCGCCTTCTTCAGTTGATGGATTATCCCCTGCTCTGTGCCGATGATTATTTCCGGCGATTTTGCCTCTTTGCTGAACTGGATAATTGCCGCAGTGCTGCCCACGAAATCCGCGAGAGCGGCCACTTCCCGGGTGCACTCGGGGTGACAGGCGAATACCGCGTGAGGATGCCTCGCCTTAACTGCCCGGACCTCTTCGGCGGTGACCAGGTGGTGAACCGGGCAATACCCTTTCCAGGGGATCACCTCCTTGCCGGTGAACCCGGCCGCATATCGCGCCAGATTGCCGTCGGGGACCATGAGGACCCGGTCGCCCGGGAGGGAGTTGATCACC
>CAZKYN010000187.1:0-6917 GCA_964556675.1 uncultured Syntrophaceae bacterium | reverse complement strand
AGTCCATCCTGAACGATATCGAAAAAGGCAAGTTCAAGTTTTCCCCGGAACTCGAGGACATCCACATGGCCGTCGAGCAGGAGCTTACGCGCAGGATAGGCAAGGCAGGCGAGCGTCTCCACTCGGGGCGCAGCCGCAACGACCAGGTGGCGCTGGACCTGCGCCTGTGGCTGCGAGATGAAACGGCCGAGGTCCTGGGGCTCATCGCCGGACTGAAATCGGCCCTGGTCGACGCAGCCGTCCGGGAGACGGGTAAGGTGATGCCGGGCTACACGCATATGCAAAAGGCCCAGCCCGTCCTGCTGTCCCATTATCTGCTGGCCTTCCACGAAATGCTGGACCGCGACGAGGGCCGTTTCCGGGACTGCCTGAAGCGCATCAATATAATGCCGTTGGGCTCGGCGGCGCTGGCGGGGACGGGCCTGCCGCTCGACAGGAAAGTTGCGGCTCGCCTTCTGAAGTTCCCGGCAATAACCTCCAACAGTATGGATGCCGTATCCGACCGGGACTTCGCGGCGGAGTTTATCTTTGCATCGGGCCTCCTCATGATGCACATGAGCCGGTTGTGCGAGGACCTGGTAATCTGGTCCAGCGGGGAATTCGGTTTTGTCGAGATAGCCGACTCCTTTACGACCGGCAGCAGCATCATGCCGCAGAAGAAGAACCCGGACGTCGCCGAACTCATTCGCGGGAAGACGGGAAGGGTCTACGGCAATCTGGTTTCGCTGCTGACAGTTCTTAAAGGCCTGCCGATGACTTACAACAGGGATCTCCAGGAAGACAAGGAACCGCTGTTCGATACCGTCGAAACGGTCAAGTCCTGCCTCGCCGTCCTGGCCCGGATGCTCGGTAATATAAGCTTTGCCGGTGAGCGAATGCTTGCCGAAGCATCGCGCGGCTTCACGACGGCCACGGACCTTGCGGAATACCTGGTGAAAAAAGGAGTGCCTTTCCGGCAGTCGCATGAAATCATCGGAAAACTCGTCGGGTTTTGCCTTGCCGAAAAAAGGGAGCTGCAGTCGCTTTCGCTTGAGGAACTCAAGAGATACAATCCCGCCTTTGAGAAGGACGCCCTGCCGATTATCGATCCGGTAAAATCGGTCGACAGCAGGGATGTGATCGGGGGGACCTCCCGCAAACAGGTATCAAGCGCCATCAGGAAGATCAGAGGGAAAAGCGGAAAGTAGGATGAGGAAATTCCTGGCAGCTGTGCTCATATTGTGCGCCGTTTCCGCTTTTTGGGCCTGCGGAAGGAAGGCTCCGCCGGTTCCGCCCCACCTCATAATACCCCGGGTTGCAGACCTGCAGGCGCGGGTGGCCGGAAACACGATTGCCCTTACCTGGACCGCCCCCGATCCCAGGGCCGACGTGGCCAGGACAAGAGTCCTGAGAAGCTCCATCGAGGCGCCGGGCGATTGCCCGGGATGCCCCCGCAATTATGCAATCATCGCGGACCTTTTTCCGGGCGATATCAAGCCCGAGAACGGGCTTGCAAATTTCATCGATTACAATGTAAAAAGCGGTTTCCTCTACTCATATAAACTGGCTCTCTGTGACTCGGCGGGCCTGTGCGGAGAAGAATCAAACATTTCAGAAGCGAGAATCGGCCCATGAACGACTTTCATTATCTAAATGGCGAATTGTGGTGTGAGGAAGTCCCCGTGCGCCTGCTGGCGGAAGAGGCGGGCACGCCCTTGTACGTATACAGCCACAGGACGTTGACACGACATTTCCAGGTGTTCGACAAGGCATTTGCGGGCATGAAGCACATCATATGCTTTTCCGTGAAGGCCAATTCCAATATCGCCATTTTACGCCTGTTCATGAAAGAAGGAGGCGGCGCCGATATCGTTTCCGGAGGGGAGCTTTTCCGCGTTCTGCGGGCAGGAGCCGACCCGGCCCGGATTGTTTATTCCGGGGTTGGGAAAAAGCGCGACGAGATCGAGTTTGCGATCCGCTCGAACATCCTCATGTTCAACGTCGAGTCCGCGCAGGAGCTTGAGGCTATCAACACCGTTGCGGAGAAGCTCGGAGCCAGGGCCAGGATTTCCATCAGGATCAACCCCGACGTCGACCCGAAAACGCATCCCCATATTTCGACGGGGCTGAAAAAGAACAAGTTCGGCATCGATATCCAGAAATGCCTCGAGGAGTACAGGCGGGCACGGGCGTTCAAGAACATCGATGTCATCGGCGTCGATTGCCATATCGGCTCACAGGTGACGCAAATATCGCCGTTCGTGGATGCGCTTGATAAGCTCAAGAGCCTCGTCAATCTTTTGAAGAAGGAAGGCATCGAGATAAAATATCTCGATCTCGGCGGAGGGCTGGGGATTACTTACAACCAGGAAATGCCGCCCCATCCCGATGAGTACGCCCAGGCGATAAGGAAGGCCGCCGAAGGCCTCGACTGCACTTTCATCCTGGAGCCGGGCAGGGTAATAGTGGGCAACGCCGGAGCGCTTATCTCCCGGGTGCTGTTCACAAAAACAAATGGTGAAAAGAATTTCATCATTGTTGATGCAGGCATGAACGACCTCATTCGGCCGAGCCTTTATGATTCTTTTCACCGGATAATCTCCGTGGCGCCGAATAAAGAAGAAGATACCCTGAAAGCAGACATAGTCGGTCCGATATGTGAGTCAGGCGACTTCCTGGCCAGGGACAGGGTCGTGCCCGCCTATCGGAGCGGGGACCTGATTGCCGTGATGAGCGCCGGAGCTTACGGGTTTACCATGTCGAGCAACTACAATTCACGTCCCCGGGCGGCGGAAGTCTTGGTTCGGGATGATAAATATTACGTTGTCCGGCGCAGAGAGGATTACCAGGACCTGGTCCGGGGCGAAGAGATACCGGATTTCCTGAAGTGATTAAAAAAAAGATCCTTCGCTTCGCTCAGGATGACAGGATTCGTTGTCATTCTGAGCGAAGCTACCGAAGAATCTGTTTTCTGAGGATTTGTAATGATCGAATTTTATAAGATGAGCGGCAGCGGCAACGATTTCATACTGATTGACAACCGCGGCAAAGTACTGGACGGCATGAACCTTAAATCCTTTGCCAAGTCGGTGTGCCGCAACAAGGTTTCGGTCGGCGCCGACGGCCTGATCGTGATCGAGCCTTCAGACAAGGCCGATTTCCGCTGGCTCTTTTTCAACGCCGACGGCAGCGAGGCGGAGATGTGCGGAAACGGCGGCCGCTGTGCCGCGCGGTTTGCTTTTATAAAAGGCATTGCCGGGGAAAAGCTCTCATTTGAAACCAGGGCCGGTATAATCGATGCGGAAGTCAAGGGTGATATCGTCAAGCTGCGCCTCACCGATCCGCGCGACCTGAAACTTGATTATTCGATTCCCGTAAAAGATGGACAGCTCAAGGTGAACAGCATCAATACGGGCGTGCCCCATGCGGTTTCCTTTGTCGACCGGCTGAACGAATTCGACGTTTTCGGGTACGGCCGCGACGTCAGGTATCACAGCGCTTATGCCCCCGCCGGGACCAACGTGAATTTTGTGACAATTGAGGGTAAGGACCGCATCCGGGTAAGGACCTACGAGAGGGGCGTTGAGGACGAAACGCTTGCCTGCGGCACCGGCGCCGTCGCCTCGGCCCTGGTAAGCGCGGGCAAGGGCCTGGTTGACTCTCCCGTTGAAATTCTGGTAAAAAGCGGCGAAATCCTCAATATTTATTTCGAAAAATCCGGGGATAAATTTTCCAATGTCTACCTGGAAGGCAGGGCCTCGGTCGTTTACGAGGGCAGGCTCTGGAAAGAGGCTTATTAATAATAAGGAAGAAATAGAAGAAGGAGGCTCTCCATGTTTAAAGGGGCAATCGTAGCAATCGTAACGCCTTTCAAGAACGGAAAGGTGGATGAGGAGGCTCTGAGGGGACTGATCGAGTTCCAGATCAAAAAAGGGACCGATGCAATTGTCCCCTGCGGCACGACAGGCGAATCGCCGGTCCTTTCGCACGAGGAGCATGACAGGGTTATCGAGATAACAGTCGACGCAGTGAGGAAGAGGGTCCCCGTAATTGCCGGGACCGGTTCGAACAGCACCGCTGAAGCCGTCCGGCTCACCAGGCATGCCCATGAAGTGGGCGCCGACGGCGCGCTCGTGGTCTGCCCCTATTACAACCGGCCGACCCAGGAGGGCCTGTACCAGCATTATAAGAAACTTGCCGAATCGGCCCCCATCCCGATTATAGTTTACAATATCCAGAGCCGCACGGGCGTGAACATGAGCACCGATACCCTTGCCCGGCTTGCCATGATCAAGAACATAGTCGGAGTGAAGGAAGCCTCCGGCAGCCTCAGGCAAATGGCCGACGTGATCGCGGCCTGCCCAAAGGGCTTCACTGTGCTTTCCGGCGATGATTTCTTCACTTATCCCCTGATGTGCCTGGGCGGGCACGGCGTAATCTCGGTTGTGTCGAACGTGGCCCCCGGGGAGGTCGCGAAGATGGTTGACGCCTTCAATGCCGGCGATTTGAAGAAAGCAAGGGCCCTGCACTACAAGATGATGCCCCTGGTCGATGCGATGTTCGTGGAGACAAACCCGACGCCTGTCAAGGCCGCTCTTGCCATGATGGGAAAGATCCAGGACGAAATCCGCCTGCCGCTGGTCGGCATCTCCGATGCCGGCCGGGAGAAGGTAAGGAAAGCGCTAACCAACTACGGTCTCATTAAATAGGAGGGCACAATGGTTAAAGCGATTGTTGCCGGCGCCGGCGGGAAAATGGGCGGG
This sequence comes from uncultured Syntrophaceae bacterium, assembly GCA_964556675.1. Lineage (GTDB taxonomy): Bacteria > Desulfobacterota > Syntrophia > Syntrophales > UBA4778 > JBDKTK01. Next base: position 2,175 of record CAZKYN010000187.1, on the reverse strand, counting down.
AGGATCATCTCTCTCATTTTCGGGACGGAAGGGATTGAGGTCTCCGCCGCCTTCGAAAGGAAAGGACACCCGTTCGTGGGAAAGGACTTGGGAGAGTGCCTGGGCCTGGGAAAGACCGGGATAACCATTGCTGACAACATGGATGCGGTGCTCGATAAGGGAGACGTCGTCATCGATTTCACCCAGTTCGAGGCATCGCTCGAACACCTTAAAGCGGCTGCCGCCAAGGGCAAGGCGATTGTCATCGGCAGCACGGGATTCACGCCCGAGGCAACGGAAAAGGCCAGGGTACTCGCCCGGGACGGCAGGTGCGTCCTTGCGCCCAATATGAGCGTCGGGGTCAATGTCATGTTCAAGGTGCTCGACTATGTTGCGGGCATTCTCGGCAATGATTTCGATGTCGAGATCGTCGAGGCCCATCACAACCTCAAGAAGGATTCACCAAGCGGCACCGCCGTGAAGATGGCCCAGATACTGGCCCAGAAGCTGGGCCGTGACCTCGACAAGGTCGGCGTTTACGAACGCAAGGGAATGATCGGGGCGCGCACGAAGGAGGAAATAGGCATCCAGACGGTGCGGGCCGGCGATATAGTGGGCGAGCACACGGTCATCTTCGGAGGGATCGGCGAACGGCTGGAATTCATCCACCGGGCCCACAGCCGGGACAATTTCGCAAAAGGCGCGATAAGGGCCGCGAAATGGATAGTCAACCAGAAGAACGGCCTTTATGACATGCAGGACGTCTTGGGGTTGAGATAACGGCTGTTGAAAAACTCTCATCTGCTGCGTTCCGCTGCAAACCGTACTGCGTTTATACGCCTCGCGATCCGGTTTTGCGCTTTGCAGAGCTGTACTCTCGGGGAAAGCGTTTTTGAACAGCATTGACATAATTGGTGGGCGGTCCTTTGTGGTCGCCCGTTTTCACAGTATACAAGGAGAGCCGAATTGCAGATTGCGGAACGTTTGACCAAAATACCTCCATACCTGTTCATGGAACTCAGGAAGAAGATTGCCAAGGCAAAGGCAGACGGAATCGACGTGATCAGCCTCGCTATTGGCGACCCGGTAGAACCTACACCGAAAGGGGTCATCGATGAACTTTGCAGGACAGCTTATGACCCGGAGAACCACCGCTATCCGACCGACGAGGAGAAGGGCATGCTGGCCTTCCGCCAGGAAGTGGCCGGGTGGTACCGATCCAGGTACGGCGTCAAACTGGACCCGGCAAATGAAGTCCTGGGCCTGATCGGCTCCAAGGAGGGCTGCCATCATTTCATCTTGGCAAGAGTCAATCCCGGCGATATCGTCCTGATGACGGATCCGGGATACCCGGCATACCGGGCAAGCATCCTAATGGGCGGCGGAGAGCCGTACTCAATGCCGATCCTGCCCGAAAACGGCTACCTGCCGATCTTCGAGGATATCCCCGGGGATATCGTCAAGAAGGCCACGGCCATGTTCCTCAATTATCCGAACAATCCCACGGGGGCCTGCGCCAACAGGGAATTCTTCCGGAACGCCGTGGATTTCGCCAAATCGAACGACATTGCCATCTGCTACGACAACCCTTACAGTGAAGTCGTATTCGAAGGCCAGGAGAGGTTGAGCATACTGAGTGTCGAGGGCGCCAGCGATGTTGCCGTTGAGCTCAATTCCCTCTCTAAGCCATACAACATGACAGGTTGGAGGATCGGGATGGCCATGGGCAACCCCGACCTCATTGCCGGCATCAGCAAGGTGAAGGAAAACACCGATTCCGGAATCTTCAACGCGGTCCAGTTTGCCGGCATACATGCGCTCAGATCGGAAACATCCAATATCGAAAACATGCTCAAGATATACAAGGCCCGGAGAGATCTGGTCCTTGCCACGATGAAAAAGATCGGCATTGAGTTCAATCCGCCGAAGGGCACCTTCTATTTATGGGTGCCGACGCCCAGGGGTCTGAGCTCGATCGATTTCACGGGAAGGCTGTTTGAGAAGACAGCCGTCGTCGTCGCGGCGGGTACGGCTTACGGCAAGTATGGAGAAGGTTTCATCCGCATTTCCCTGACCGTGCCGGACGCGAGACTTAAAGAGGCTATGGCCCGGATTGAACGGGAATTCGCGTAAGATTGTTTCATTCATAGGCATCGGGTCCAATTTAGGAGACCCCTCCCGGAATTGCGTCGAAGC
>CAZKYN010000186.1:0-6938 GCA_964556675.1 uncultured Syntrophaceae bacterium | reverse complement strand
AAATAGCCGACATTTTCATAATCAACAAAGCCCATTTTGAAGGTGCAGGAAAGCTCCACCGAGAAATAATGGTCATGATCGATATGGCGCCTCTCCCGAGCGCAAGCTGGAGACCTTCCATTCTCCTGATGAAAGATATCAGCGATGCGAGTGCATTCGAGAACGGGATTGATGAAATTACGAATGTGACAGGAGATCATCTCCGGTTTCTGCTCGGGAGCAATCACATGGGCGCACGTCTGCGCCGCCGGACAGCCCGGCAGTTAAACGAAGTACTGGCCTCGGCAATACTTGAGCCAGTGCTTCGAAAATTGCCCGAGACCGGCGAACTCAATAAGATAATTGATAAACTTCTCAATAAGGAGAGTGATCCGATAACTGAATCTGAAGACATAGCAGCTAAATATATCAGGTTATAAAATTTTGGACTTTTAAATGTATTTTGCCCTGAAGACACTGGAGCAATCCCGAAGCCTCCGGAAGAAATGGGAGGACGAAGTCAAGAGGACTGTGTCAAAATGGCCCGACCGGAAGGATGACTGGTCGACAATATCAGCTCTCGAAATCAAGCGGCTTTATACTCCCGAGGATATCCAGGACATCAATTTTGAAAATGAAATAGGATATCCGGGCCGCTATCCTTTTTTAAGGGGCAATCATCCTACCGGATTCAGAGGTAAACCATGGACGATCAGGATGTTCTCGGGGATGGGCACGTCCAGGGATACCAACGCCTGGTGGCAGATGCTTCTCAGGGAGGGGAACACGGGCCTGAGCGCCGCGTTCGACTACCCTACGCTGATGGGATACGATTCCGATTCACCCAAGGCGAGGGGCGAGTGCGGCCGCTGTGGCGCCATAATAGACACAATTGAAGATATGAAGGTCCTCCTCGATAATATCCCGGTAGACCAGTCGAGCATTGCGTTTACGATAAATCCTCCCGCAACGGTCATCTGGGCCATGTATTGTGCCTGCGCTGAGAAGGCCGGCATACCGCTGTCACGGCTCACCGGCACCATCCAGAATGATATGCTGAAGGAGTTCATTGCCCAAAAAACCCTTATGTGCCCCATCGAGCCGTCCCTGAGACTGATTTCGGATACAGTAGAGTTCGGGGTCAAAAATGTGCCCCGCTGGAATACAATCTCCATCAGCGGCTACCATATCCGGGAGGCGGGTTCGACCGCAATTCAGGAGCTGGCTTTCACCTTGTGTAATGCAATCGAGTATATAAGTGAAATCAAGGGGCGGACCGGCCTGGACGTGGATTCCTTTGCCCCGAGGCTCTCGTTTTTCTTCTCCGTCCACATTGACTTCTTTGAGGAAATCGCAAAGCTCCGTGCCGCCCGGAGGATCTGGGCCAAACTGATGAGGAACAGATTCAGGGCCCAAATTCCCCGCTCCTGGTGGATGCGCTTTCATACCCAGACTGCCGGATCATCCCTGACTTCAGAGCAATTTTACAATAACATAACCAGGACGGCCGTGGAGGCTCTCGCTGCCGTGTTGGGGGGCACGCAGTCACTCCATACGAGCTCGTTTACCGAGGTACTTTGCCTTCCTTCCGATTTCACGGTTCAAATCGCGCTGCGCACCCAGCAGATAATCGCGGAGGAGACGGGTGTTAGCGGCACGATCGATCCGCTGGCGGGATCTTATTTCTTAGAGGCCTTGACTACTGAAATCGAAAGCATGGTTTGGGAATACATAGAGAAAATAGACAGCTTGGGCGGAATGAAATCGGCAATCCTGTGCGGTTATCCCCAGGGAGAAATAGCCGACTCCGCCTACCGCTTTCAGAAACAGGTCGATTCCGGGGCAAGGGCGCTTGTAGGGGTAAACAAATTCATAGCGCCGACTCGGAATACGGTCCCTTTCCCGGATTTTGATGAACGGGTGGAGATAGACCAGGTCAAGTGCTTAGTTGAGATCCGCAGGCGCAGAAACAAAAGAGCAGTTGCGAAGAGCCTTTCGGAAGTGAAAGAGGCCTGCCGGAAAGGCATTAACGTAATGCCCGCCTGTATCGAAGCCGTGAAAAATATGGCAACCCTGCAGGAAATCTGCGATATTTACAGAGAGACATTTGGAGAATACAGGGATCCGGCCTTATACTGACATTGTCGGAGAATTACATGATGTCAGATCAAACTCTCAGGGCATTTTTGGAACTGGAAAGAATTCCTGTCCCAATCAACCCTGTCATCCATGCCGCACTAAGGGCAATCTATGCGGGTGGGCCTAAAAGTTCATGGGGGGCGGACTCCTATGGAAGGCCTCTATACAGGTATGAGACCCGGGGTGGCCATGTCCTGATCTTTTGCACCCCACCCCCGGATTTCGGGACTCGTTTCCACCCCTCAATTTCAATGTATTACACCCCCAGGCTGGGATTTATACATTCAGGGGCGCTGCGAAAAGCCGTAAGGGAACTTTCGATCGAGACAGCGGACGTTTTTATTATTCTGATGTCAAAAATCGCGGCATTAAGTGACCCCCGGGGAGGTATAGCCAGAATAACACTCGAGGAGTTTGCGGAGAAAAGGGGGGTAAAGGTACGTCACGGCAGTTCCAGGACTCTCTTTGAGGATTTCAGGCGCCAGATCCTCATCCTGTCTGATCTTCGTTTAATGATGACGTGGAAGTCATACAGGACGGCGGGGGAGATAACATTCGGCCGGGACAGGCCCGACAGGTTGCTGGATATCCTGGATATTGAATACCGTAAAGGAGAGAATGTCTGGTCGGCCTTTAGTTTCCGCTGCGGGCAAGCCCTTTCGCATTTCCTCGATCACGAAGGTCTCTTCTGGCTGGGCTATTACAGCAAGGTTCTGTTGCGTTTGAATCCTTATCATGAGGCTTTCACCAAAAAGCTCGGAACATATTGGATCATGGTAGGAACGGTTTCACAGAGAAAAGGCTTGCTGCCCAGGGCAAATCCGAAAACAATTCTCGATTTCTGTGGAGAGGAGATCAACTGGCGAAATCCCGGGCAGACCGTTGACGCCTTCGTGGAAGGGCACAATAGACTTCAGGAATTAGGCGTTCTTGACAATATCCCTCATATTGAACCGTACAGCCGTCGCAAGGGGTATTTCAGAGAATGGCTGGATTCAACCCTGTCCATAAAGCTCTCTGATAGTTTGCTTGGATCAATGCCCGCAAAAAAAGTTGAACATGTGAAAAGGATAGCAAGAGAACAAATCAGGTCAAACTCTCTCATCGGAAAAGCAAGACAAATCAGGGCTGAAGACCTGGTCAATGATCAATCCCTAATTAAGAGATACAGGAATAATTTGGGAATTAACCAGATTGAAATGGCCAGGGCTTTACAAATAACCCGACAAACTCTGTCTAATTATGAAAGGGCCCTCCACCTGATCCCCATGGAAAAGGCTGAGATGCTAATATCGATGCTCAACAGGATTAAAACTACCTGACTTGTCCGGAGCTGTAAAAGTTAGGATTTTCCAAAAATAATCTCTGCCGGAGAGAGGACGACTGTCCGGGAAGAGATTAACTTTTACACATTTGTTTCTGATGCTCACAAATGGTTCACAACGTAATCCCCTTCCAGATTCCTCTAAAATTAAAAAGCTTCGGTCTTAGTATCAAATAAGAAATGAAGATTTTTTTATTGACGGCAAAAAAATCAAGGTATATATGTGCTATATATTCCAATTGGGTAATATAGGAGATGTCAGCATGAAAGATTTCATTCTTGTAATGAAAGCCCTTTCCGACCCGAACCGGGTCACGATCCTGAAATTGCTTCAGTACAGGGTATTGTGCGTGTGCGAGCTTCAGGAGCTCATAGGAATAGCCCAGCCGACCGTCTCAAAGCATCTTAAGCAGCTGGAAAAAGCAGGACTTGTAAGCTCTTACAAGGACGGCCTTTGGGTGAATTACAGGCTTTCCGACGGGAGCGGGAGCCCTTATGCCGCAAGCATACTTGGAAATCTCAGGCACTGGCTTTCCAATGAGAAGAGAATAAAGGACCTCGAAACGAGGGCGTCCGGGGTAAACCGGGCGGAAATTTGCGGCCATCCTTCAAATTGCCGCAGTAGAATATTAAAGGACAAAAAATCCGTATGATAAAGCCGTTTGCCGATTGGCTCACTTATAACGTATTCGGGATCGCTGCTGATACCCACCTCGGGGCGGCTGTCGATTTCTTTATTTACGATACCATCAAAATAACCCTGATGCTCACGGTCATCATTTTCCTTGTTTCCGTCATCCGCAGCTTCTTTCCTCCCGAAAAGGTATGGAAACTGCTGGCCAGGAGAAAAGAATTTGTGGGCAATATATTCGCGTCCCTCCTCGGGATAGTTACGCCTTTCTGCTCGTGTTCAGCAGTGCCTGTTTTCATAGGCTTCCTGGAATCGGGAGTACCTCTTGGCGTTACCCTTTCTTTTTTGATCGCCTCGCCCATGATCAATGAAGTTGCGCTGGTCCTGCTCTGGGGCCTGTTCGGGGCGAAAGTCGCGCTGATCTACGTCGGAACCGGCCTGATTGTGGCAATAACGGCCGGCATCATCCTGGGGCGCATCCCTGCAGTGGAAAAGATGGTCGAGGATTACGTCTGGCAGATCAGGATGGGCAATGTCATAGTTCCTGAATATACGTGGAGAGACCGCTTTCAGATAGCAGCCGACCACACAAAAGATATCCTGAAGCGCGTAACTCCCTACGTCATTGCCGGAATCGGAGTGGGGGCGTGGATCCACGGATATGTGCCTATTGATTTTGTTGCCCAGTATGCCGGACGGGAAAACCCCTTTGCGGTCCCGCTCGCGGTTTTAATCGCAATCCCCCTCTATTCCAACGCTGCCGGCACTATTCCAATCGTCCAGGCTCTAATGGGCAAGGGTATGCCGCTCGGCACGGTCCTGGCGTTTATGATGGCGATTACGGCCATATCATTTCCCGAGATGGTCATTTTACGAAAGGTTTTGAAAGTCAGATTACTGGCGATCTTCGCCGCAATCCTGACGATTGCGATCATTATTGTCGGATATCTGTTTAACGCAATAATTTAAGAAAAGGAGGGCGACATGGAAATCAAAGTGCTCGGTCCGGGCTGCAAAAACTGTGAAAAACTGGAAGAGGAAGTCAATGAGGCGGTCAGGGAGACGGGGGTAAACGCAGAAGTCATTAAGGTGAAAGACATGGGCCAGATAATGATGGCCGGGATCATGCGCACACCGGGACTCGTAATCAACGGCAAGGTCAAGTCCTTCGGCAGGATCCCCTCAACTTCCGAAATAAAGCGCTGGATTGAAGAGGAAAAATAAACAGAAAGGGGCGGATCAATGGAACGGAAGATCGGTTTCATAGGAGGTGGCAGGATTACCCGTATTTTTCTTGATGCCTGGAAGAGAGATAAACAGAAACTGAATAATGTTGTTGTGAGCGATTCAAACCCGGAGTTGTTGGGGAAATTGCAGGACAGGTTTCCTGAAATCTCAACCAGTCCCGGTGATAATTCAGGGCCGGCACAACAGGATATAGTTTTTCTCGCCCTCCATCCACCTGCTGTAAAAGACACGCTGGAAAAGCTAAAGGGCTCCTTTCACGAAGACGCCGTCCTGGTCTCCCTTGCCCCCCGCATCACGGTCCAGATGCTCTCTTCAATGGCGGGCCTCGAAAAAATAGCAAGGATGATACCAAATGCCCCCTCTATTATGGGGGAGGGGTATAACCCTGTTGCGTTTTCCGCCGGGTTCCCCAGGGATGACCGGAAGGTATTCCTGAAACTAATCAAGCCGCTCGGCGATTCGCCGGAAGTGGATGAAGGCAAGCTGGAGGCGTATGCAATAATCACGGCAATGGGGCCGACATACCTCTGGTTCCAACTCGCCGAATTAAATGAACTGGCGAAATCTTTCGGCCTGTCTGAAAAAGATTCTGCAAAAGCGATATCCAAAATGGCAAAAGGAGCGGTTAAGGCGCTGTTCGATTCGGGCCTCCGGCCCGAAGAGGTCGCCGACCTTGTCCCGGTAAAGCCGATAGGCGAAGAGGAAGAATCAATACGCAATATATACAGATCCAGGCTCACTGCACTCTATGGAAAGTTGAAAGGCTGATTTCAGGGTGGATATGATGGCTGACGGAAAAGTTAGGGAGTGTAGATAATTCTGTATTATCTACACTCCCAAGTGTGATGTTCAGCCCTTGTCACCTGGCGTCTATTCCCTTGATGGTCGGCTATGTGGCCGGGCAGCAGACAGCCGTTTCTCCCCGGCAGGCCGGATATTATTCGTTCCTTTTTACAGGCGGGCTTTTCATGTCCATTGCAGCAGTAGGAGGTTATCTGTTCCCTTCTGGGATGGATGCTGGGAGATATAGGCGCATACTGGCAGATCCTGGTAGGGGCGATCCTGATATGGGTTGCGCTTGGAATGTTTGGTCTCCAGTCCTGTTCCACCGGCGGCGGCAGACTCCTCGAGAGATTTAATATAAGGGGTTACCGGGGCGCTCTTCTCCTTGGGCTTTCTTACGGGATTCTTTCAGGATCATGTACATTCGGCTTTATAGCTCCGATCCTTGCAGTCATAACTATTCAGCAGAAAATTTCCATTGGCGTACTTTTTATTCTGCTCTTTGCCGCAGGACATTGTTTTCCAATTTTTATAGCCGGTACGTCAATGGCAGCGGTGCGCGGAATTCTTGAAAACAGAGCCTGGCAGGGCATAGGCGTGTGGTTCAGGAAAGGGGCCGGCATCGTAATTGCTCTTTTAGGAATATATTTTTTGCTTAATCCTTTCTTTTCCATCTGAAGAGCGGAACAGGTTTCATTAACAGCAACTGCATCCCGAATGGCCGCCTTTTTTCGCTTTCGAGATGTTAACACCTCCAAAAAACTGGACCATTTCCTTGCTGCCGCATTTGGGGCAGACCACGTTTAACCCTGCCTCTTTATCCGTATTCGTATG
>CAZKYN010000185.1:222-6952 GCA_964556675.1 uncultured Syntrophaceae bacterium | reverse complement strand
GCCTGATTTGGATAGCCTTTCGCGTTTGCAGTGCAAAAGTTGTCATTCTGAACACTTCGACGACTCTCAGTGTAAACTCCGTGAAGGATCAATTTTTTCAAAAGAAAAGAGAGATTCTTCGGCTCCGCTTCAGAATGACATTGTTGAAACGGGGTCTAAAGACGAGTCCAAAAGCACCGAAGTAAAGAAATGATCATCGATTTCCAGCACCACCAGTCAGCGCACTGCGAGAACGGCGTCACGTCGAACCTCCTCAAGTTCCACGGCTTCGACGTGAGCGAGGCCATGGCCTTCGGTATCAGCTCAGGGATATTCTTCGCCTACCTGCCTTTCCTGAAACTCAACGGCCTGCCGGTCACGACTTTCCGGCCCCTTCCCGGCATGATCTTCAAGAGGGCCGCCGGCTCACTCGGGATCAAAATCTGCCGCCGGAAATTCCGGGACAAGGACGATTCGATGAAGGCGCTCGACGAGGCGCTCGAAAAGGGGATTCCCGTCGGCATGCAGGTGGGCGTGTTCCACCTGACGTATTTCCCCCGGCACTACCGCTTCCATTTCAACGGACACAACATCGTGGCGTTCGGGAAAGAGAACGGGCGCTATCTCGTCAGCGACCCGGTTATGGAGGACGTGCAGACGCTCTCGCGCGAGGAACTGATGAGGGTCCGCTGGGCGCGCGGCCCGTTCGAGCCCAGGGGCCACATGTATTACCTGACGAACGTCCCGGCGAGCGTGGACCTCAAACCGGCAATCATCAAGGGCATAAAAAGGAGCTGCCGCGAGATGCTGGGCGTGCCCATCCCGCTGATGGGCGTCAGGGGCATCCGCTACCTCTCGAAGCAGATAAGGAACTGGCCGGATAAACTGGGCGACAAAAAGGCCGTGCTCTATCTGGGGCAGCTGATCCGCATGCAGGAGGAGATCGGGACGGGCGGGGCCGGTTTCCGTTTCATCTATGCGGCATTCCTGCAGGAAGCCGCGCAGGAGTTGGATTCGAGCGCGCTCAGGGAACTGTCGCGCGACATGACCGAGTGCGGCGACCGCTGGCGGAAACTCGCGGACGTCTCCGCCAGGATTATCAAGGGGCGCAACAGCGCGGACGAAAACTACGGCGTGCTGTCCGGCCTCCTTGCCGAGATCGCCGGGCGCGAGCAGGCCATCTTCTCCGAACTGAAGAAAACGGTGAGCTGATGGAGCTGAAGGACGCCATTATCAAAGTGTCCGGCCTGCGCAAAGCCTACAAGGGCTCGGTCAAACCCGCCGTCGACAACCTGGGCTTCGCGGTCGCCGCCGGGGACATCTTCGGGCTGCTGGGTCCCAACGGCGCCGGCAAGTCCACAACCATAATGGCCCTGTGCGGTCTTCTGAAAATCGACTCGGGCGAAATCGAAGTCTTCGGCCTCGACGTGCGGGACAAAGGCGGCGAGATCAGGAAACAGATCGGCGTCGCGCCGCAGGACATCGCGCTCTTTCCCGCGCTTACCCTGAAGGAGAACCTCCAGTACTTCGGCCGGATGTACGGCCTGAAAGGCGCAGCGATCCGCGACAGGATCGGCCATTACACAAAGGCATTCGGCCTTGCGGACAAGTTAAACGTCAGGGTCGGACATTTTTCCGGGGGCATGAAGCGGCGGCTCAACCTCATAGCGGCGCTCCTGCACAGCCCGCGCCTGCTTGTGCTTGACGAGCCGACCACGGGCGTCGATGTCCAGTCCCGCAAGATCATTCTCGATTACCTGCTCGAACTGAAGTCGCAGGGCGTGACGATCATCTATTCCTCCCACCTGCTCGAAGAAGCGGAAAAGATCTGCTCGCGCTTTGCCATCCTCGACGAGGGGCGCATGGTCGCGGAAGGGTCCATCGCGGAAATGAGGGCCCTTAAGGGCGCGAACTGGAACCTCGAGCAGTATTTCCTCAGCCTCACCGGCAGGGAGGCCGTAGCTTGAAGACGCTGGCTACCATAAAGAAAGAGTTCCTCCTGCTCACGCGCGACATCGGCGGGCTCATGCTGATCTTCCTGATGCCGATGGTGCTCGTGGTTGTGATGGCCGTGATCCAGAACAATACATTCCAGGAGTTCCAGGAGACCAGGCTTGAGGCCCTGCTCGTAGACGAGGACCACGGCAAGCTCAGCGACGCGCTGGCCAAAACTTTTCAGGCCCTGCCCAATATCCGCCTCGTCGATAAAGTGGGAGGGAAAGCCCTGACCGCGGACGAGGCGCGCCGCCTTGTCCGGAGCGGCAAATATCGGACAGCCGTGATCGTCCCCGGGGGCGCTAGCGCCGCAATGCAGAAAAAAACGAAAGACGCCGTGAACCGGCTCCTTTCCAATTACGGGATGGCAGAAGCAAAGACAGAGAAACAAGCCCCGGCAAAAAAAATCCCGGGAGTGGAGCTGCAGGTCGTGTTCGACCCGGCCATCAAGGCCAACTACCGGCAGACGCTCACGAGCGCGCTGGAGAAGATGGCGGCCCAACTGCAGGCGGAATGGTTCATGGATGAAGTGCAGAAGAGCATGTCCGGAGCGACCCAGAAGGCGCCGGTAAAAATGGACCTCGCCGACCTGATCAAGGTCACCCAGAAGGACGCCTCGGAAGGCGAGGACAGGGGCATGCCCCTCAACGCCGTGCAGCACAATGTGCCGGCCTGGTCCATGTTCGCCATGTTCTTCATCCTGTTCCCGCTGGCCGGCAACCTGATCAAGGAGCGCGAGGAAGGCAGCATGCTGCGCCTGCGGCTGATTGCGGGCTCTTCATTTCCGGTGATCTGCGGGAAATTCATATTCTACTTTTTCGTTTGCCTTCTCCAGCTCTACCTGATAATAGCCGTCGGGATTTACGCGATGCCGCTCGCCGGCCTGAGCAAACTGGTGATAGGCACGAACTACGCGGGACTGCTGCTGACGGGCTGCGCCGTAGCCATGGCCGCCACGGGATACGGGCTGCTGATTGCCGTGTATTTCCGGACCCCCCAGCAGGCCCTGTCGTTCGGGTCGATCTCGGTGGTCGTGCTGGCCGCGATAGGCGGAGTCTGGGTGCCGGTGTTCATCATGCCGGAATTCATGCAGACGATCAGCCCCTACTCCCCGTTGAACTGGGGGCTCGCGGCGTTCAATAACCTGTTCCTGCGCAATTCCGCGACCGCGGCCGTCCTGCCGGATGTCTTCCGGCTCCTCGGGTTTTCCGCCGCGGCGCTGGCGCTCAGCGTTATAATCCAGAGGTCGAGGAACGTAACGTGACAGACAACAACTCAATGCCGAAACCCATGCCCGGCGTGGACGAACTAATTGAGCAGTTCAGGGTCCACATCATCGAGTGCTTCCATTTTGAGGACATGGGACCGGAAGACCTCGACCCGGACATGCCGCTTTTCGGCGAGATGACCGGGCTCGATTCCATCGACGCGCTGGAACTCGCGCTCGTCCTGGAAAAGAAATACGGCATCAAAATCACCGATTCCAAGAAGGCGCGGAAGATCCTGTTCAATATCCGCACCATCGCCGAATACGTCCACGAGCACGGGAAATCTGTATAAGCAATGAACCGCCGCGTTTTCATCACAGGCTACGGCGTCATAACCGCAATCGGCAATAATTCGGCGGAAAACTACCAATCCCTGATCGCCCGAAAATCCGGCTACGGCCGGTTTGATTTTCTCCAAACGGTCCACCGGGACACGATTTTCGGCTGCGAGGTCAAGCTCAGCCACAGGGAGCTGTGCGACATGGCCGGAGTGCCCGGGGGCAAAGGCTTCACGCGCACGGCCCTGCTCGCCCTCATTTCAGCCGGAGAGGCCGTTGGCCGGGCCGGCCTTACGAAAAGCGAACTTCGGCAAGCCGGTATCATCTCCGGCACCACTGTCGGCGGCGTCAAAGAGTTCGAAGACAACTATAGCGACATGCAGGACCCCGTGAGGGACGGAGAATATCTGCAGTATCTCAACACGGCCGATTCCGGCGAGCACACAGAGCGGCTCGCGGACCACTTCGGCGCGAAAAGATTCGTGAGCACCACCAGCACGGCCTGCACATCGGCGGCGAATGCAATAATCTTCGGGGCCAGGCTGATCGCCGCGGGCCTGGGGGACAGATACATTTGCGGCGGCTCGGAGGGGCTGAGCAAGATGACCCTCAACGGCTTTAATTCGCTGATGATACTGGACAAGCGGCACTGCCGCCCCTTCGACGAGGACCGCAACGGACTCAACGCCGGCGAGGGCGCCGCATACCTCGTCCTCGAATCCGAAGCCGCGCTCCGCAAGTCCGGGCGCAGTGCGATTGCCGAGCTGCGCGGCTATGCCAACGTCAACGAGGCCTTCCACCAGACGGCCGCTTCGCCCGACGGGGCGGGGGCCTGCAAGGCAATGCACAGGGCGATCGAAATGGCGGGGCTCACGCCCGACGACATCGACTACATCCAGGCCCACGGGACGGGCACTGAAAACAACGACCTCGCGGAAGGCCTGGCGATACAGAAACTTTTCGGCGAGAATCCCCCGCCCTTCAGCTCGACGAAGGCGTACACCGGCCATACAATGTCGGCGGCGGGCGGCGTCGAAGCCGCCTTCTGCATGATAGCCTTCGCGAACGACGCAATATTCCCCAACATCAATTTCAGCGTGCAAATGAAGGAAATTGCGGTCCGGCCGTTTACGGAAGTAAAGCACGGGGCGGGGCTCAAAAACATCCTGTCCAATTCCTTCGGGTTCGGAGGCGCCGGATCGACGCTCCTCTTTACTAAGGTCCCCCTTTTTTAAGGGGGGGATTAAAAGAATGCTTATGACCGACACTAACTTCTACATCAACGCCGCCGGCGTGATCTCGCCGCAGAAGACATACTGCGACCGGCTTTTCCTGACCGAGATCGCGGAGTACGCCGACAACAGGCTGACCTGCGTGCTGCCCGATTTCAGGGAATACATGAACCCGTTCCAGACGCGCCGCCTGAGCCGCATGCTCAAGACGGGTCTCGCGGCTGTTATGATATGCCTGCGCAACGCGGGCGTGAACGTCCCCGATGCCGTCATCACGGCCACGGGCTTCGGCTTCTACGACTCAAGGGCGAAGTTCCTCGCCGAGATCATCAGGCAGGCCGAACAGCAGCTCACCCCCAACTATTTCATCCAGAGCACCCATAATGCCCTGGCGGGCCTCGTCGCGCTCACCATCGGCTGCACGGGATACAACAATACCTATGCCGGCCGGGGGAGCGCCTTCGAGAGCGCCCTGCTCGACGCAATGCTGCTGCTTAATGGGAATGAGCAGGAGACGCAAAACATCCTGGTCGGTTCGTTCGAAGAGGTCTCGGAGGTCCTGTACCGGCAATACGTAAGGCTGGGATATTTCCGGAAAGAGCCCGTGAGCAGCCTGAGCCTGTTTGAAAAGAACCTGCCGGGGACCATACAGGGCGAGGGAGTGGCCTTTTTCATGCTCTCGTCGGCCGCGAAGGAAGGCACGTTGTGCCGCCTGCGGGGCCTGAAGACGCTGTACAAACCCCAAAGCTGCAGAGACCTCGCGGCGGCGCTGGAGGGCTTGCTGCGGGAGAGCGGCCTGGAGCCGCGGGACATCGACGTCTTCGTGAACGGCGCAAGCGGCGACGCGGAGCGCGACGGCTGGACTTCCGGCCTGGGACGCGATTACCTGGGGCATGCGGCTGAGGCGCGCTTCAAGCACCTGACGGGAGAATACGCGACTGCTTCTTCGTTTGCGCTCTGGCTGGGGGCCATGATATTGAAGAAACAGGACATACCGGATGCCGTGATTTTTAAACCGGCCCAAAGGCCGGAACGGAAAGAGACCGTCCTGGTGTGCAATCATTTTCTTTCGAGGTATTACACTTTCATGGTCCTGGACAGGGTAACGCCATGATCCGGAAGATCGCCGCCTTCTTTGCCAGGAACAATTACATCCGCGGGACGATCGAGAACCCGGCGGACCTCTCGGAATTCCGCGAGAAGCCCACGCCGCGGCTGATATTCGGCCTCTTCCTGATGGGGTTCAGCTATATCCTCGGCTGGCCTTCCGTCGCCGCCCTCGGTTTTGTGGCGATCTGGCTCGAGGAGCCGCTGATCGCGGCCATAGGCGGGCCGGCCGTCTACGGGCTCTCCCACCTCGTGTTCCTCGGCGGCGCCCTCCTCGCCCGCGCCCCGCATTACATGGGCGTGCTGGTCAGATATTCCGTGGGGAAGCTCTTCAGGAAGCTGCTGGCGTAATTCAATCCCGCCTATCCGGCCGCGATGCCCAAATCCCCTGCCCTGATCCGTCCTGTGCTCCGCTAAAGTTCCCCCCTTAAGCACGTGAGACAGCCCTTACCGATAATCTTCCGGTGTCATTCTGCTCAATCTGGATTCCTGCTTTCGCAGGAATGACCTTGTTTTTCGCCTCGTCATTCCCGGCTTGACCGGGAATCCAGTTTTTTCCTGTCATTCTGAAGGAGCGGCCGCGACTGAAGAATCTGTTTTTTAATAAAAATAGATCCTTCGCGTTGCTCAGGATGACATGTTTACTGGACAGATCCTTCGCGCAGTTTACACTGAGCCTGTCGAAGTGCTCAGGATAACAAAAATTAAATTCCGGACGATCTGTGATTTTCTTTTGTCCCCCTCTGGAGGGGGAATCAAAGGGGGAGGTGCATAGATATAACCACCCCCTGCACCCCCGCCGGCGGGGGACATGAAAGATCCTTCGCGCAGTTTACACTGAGCCTGTCGAAGTGCTCAGGATAACAAAAAT
>CAZKYN010000185.1:0-122 GCA_964556675.1 uncultured Syntrophaceae bacterium | reverse complement strand
CGGGGGACATGAAAGATCCTTCGCGCAGTTTACACTGAGCCTGTCGAAGTGCTCACGATGACAAAGGATCTGGATTCCTGCTTTCGCAGGAATGACCTTGTTTTTCGCCTCGTCATTCCCGG
>CAZKYN010000184.1:0-6966 GCA_964556675.1 uncultured Syntrophaceae bacterium | reverse complement strand
CCGGAGGAACGTCCGCAGGTCAACGAGATCAATGCGCGTATTTTGGGGATACGGATGGAAAGGGGCCTGATAAGGAAGCGCATTTCCGAAAGGTTAAGAGCAAGGATCGACTCCGGTCTCATCGAAGAGGTTCAGGAATTGAGGCAAAAAGGGCTTTCCTGGGAAAGGCTGGATTCGTTCGGCCTGGAATACAGATATGTCAGCAGGTTCCTCAGGGGCGAGTTGGACCGCCCTGAATTGATCTCAATCCTGGAGGTCCGGATCGGGCAGTTCGCCAAACGGCAGATGACCTGGTTCCGGAGAATGGAGAAGAGGGGGGTCAGGATAGACTGGATCGATGCCTCCCGGGGCGACCCGTTTGCCGCAATTATCGAAATCATGCGGCAATGCCCTTGTTGATCAAAAAAGAGCTACTCGGCATTGCCGCGGAATACAATATCCCTCTGCCCGTCATCGAAACGCGCCCCGGGGCGGAAGCGGGTCGATCAGCGGGATTTCGGATTCATGATCGAAGAAGGGCCGGTCCGTCCCGAACAGGACGTGCTCCGCGCCGCGCACATGCAGAAGCTCAACGAACTGCTCCGGCTCCAGAGTATGCGCCGCGTTTGATGTGGGTAGTGTAAAAGGATGTTCGCAATTTCATAGTTGAAGCAGGCCGCCGCAATTTCCTGGACCGGTAATCAGATCTCGCCTTTCAAATAAGCCAGCCGCTTGTCGCGGGGAAACCTTTCGATCGCATAACGCAGCATGGTCCGCGGCATCCGCCGGTAATGCCCGCGCAGAAACTCTTCCTCTGCCTCCTGGTCGCGTTTGCCGATCTCGCGCAGCATCCAGCCCACGGCTTTATGGATCAGGTCCTGCCTGTCGCCAAGCAGCAGGGCGGCAATCTTCAGCGCATCCTGGAAATCGCCTTTCCTGATGAAGTGAAAGGCGGCAAGCACCGCGATCCTCCTTTCCCAAATGCGTTGTGACCGGGCAAGGATATAAAGGGGTTCGCGGCTGCTTTCGTCCAGATGGGCGCCGATTATGCGCGGCGCGGAAACGTCCACCAGGTCCCAGTTGTTGATGAAGGCTGTGCGCCCGAGGTAAAGCTTATATATGGCGGTCCTGCCTGCTTCGTCCGCTCCTTCATATTTGCGGATTATGATCAGCAGGGCAAGCAGCCGGTCTTCGTGATAGGGGTTTTGCAGGAGCGCATCGGCGTCTTCCAGGGGAATATGCCGGTATTTACCGGCGAGCTTTCGCAGGACGGGGACCCGGATACCCCGGAAGATGTCGCCTTCCCCGTACTGGCCGGGGCCGGTTTTGAAATATGCCTGCAGGAAAGCGGCGTCTTCAGGGTTGGAAATGGATGCCATCTCTTTTTGTATTTCGGCAACTGAATTTTTGGAAAATGTCACAATCAAAGTATCCTGATCGGGTTCGGCCGGCCTCGAATAAATCAAAGGCAGACAGCAGCGGTAAACCGGCCTATTGGCCCCCGCTTTTGCAGAAAGAACTGATCACAACAGTTCGGGCCTATTCCTTTATACCCGCCATCTGCCTGGCGCGCAGTTTGTAATAGCTGAGGTTATTGGACAGGCGGATCATCAGCTTCTGCACCGCGGCCGGTCCGGCCCCATGGGTCGTCTCCGTCGGGATGATAGAACCCTGCCCGACCAGGTATTCCAGAAGACGCGCAATCCTCACCCGGTCTTTTGTGGAGACGTCCGCCCGGCCCCTGAAATATTTTTCGACGAACGGTGCGATGTCCGGGTTATCGAAATCCTTTTCGGTCGGCGCCGTGCAAATGATCCCGCCGAGAATTTCCGTTGCAAGTTTCGAAGCCGCCCAGACCGCCTCAGCCGCCTGGAATTTGGCGGCATTGACCAGCAGGTCGTCAGGCACATAAACTCCTGAAGGAGTGGCACGCGCTTTGAAGCCGGAGGCCACGGCTGTGCCGTACGCGAGCGCAGACTGGAAAGACATCTCCACGATCTTGTCTCGGATGTGCCCCATCTTTTCGCAGCCGTTATAGTCCGCCGCCACGGCTGCGGCGCCGCAGGTGAGGTCGCAATGTCCGGCCTTGCACCCCGTGGAAGAGATGCGCTGGAAGGCGCCGAAGGTCGAGGCCATGACGCCGGCAAATTCGTGCTCGCCGCACAGGAATACGTTTTCGTTGGGAATAAAGACATCATTGAAAACGACCATGGTCGAGCCGTGCACGCCGTATTTGTAATTCCCGAAATCCATCTCGCCTCTCATTAAGAGCCGCCTGGCGTTGGGGGCTGGGGCTTCGGCGATATGAACGACCCCGGGGGCATTGGGCGGGACGGCAAAGGCGACCGCGAACTGCCTCTCGTCTTCCCGCAGGGATGTTGTCGGGACGACCATATTGTAGTGGGCCAGGGCGGCCCCGGACTGGTGCGCTTTCGCCCCCCTCACGACTATTCCGTCGGGCAGGACTTTGACGACGCGCAGGTAGACATCCGGGTCTGCCTGCTTCCCGGGGCCGAGCGAGCGGTCCCCTTTGGCGTCCGTCACCATGCCGCTGCAGGTGAGGTCTTCATCCTGCGCGCGTTTCAGGAAATCCACAAAGCGCCTGTGGTAGCCCGTCCCGAGTTTTCTGTCCATGTCATAAGTCACAGCGTAGAGGGTGTTCAGGGCCCCGGTGCCGGCGCAGCGCGCGCCGATGCAAGCCCCGTGGAAGGGTGTCAGGAATTTGCTCAGGTCGCATCGTTTAATAAGGTCTTCGGGCGACATGCAGATGTGGAGGAACCTGCTGGTCATATTTCCAGTAAAGGGAGACCTGACTGTCAGCAGTCCTTCATGCTCTTTCTCTCCGGCCATCTCGTAGGTGAGAGCCACCGCGTTGATGGTCGGGGCAAAGGCGGGGTGGTCCGCAACGTTTTCAATCCTCTCTCCGAACGCGTACACGGTCGGGCTCATGGCCCTGATGCCGTCCTTGTACTCCTGCGCTGATTTCATGTTCCTCCTCCCCTGGTTTATAGAGATTTTAAGTATGCTTGCGGGAGTTCAGCCGGCCTGAAAGTGGTCAGCAAACACAGGCATGAGCAAGGCAGAACAAGGCAGGTATTTTTTCGGAAGGAGCCCCCGGATAACTTACAAACCTACCCTGCATTTGTTCAGCCGTCAGGTTCTCGCGCAACCCATATCCCCTCCTGGCCAGAAATTCCCCGATGCCTTCGCCCTTGATTCCGAACTTGACCGGCTCTCCCGCGTATTTGGCCTTGTGCATGTCCCTCATGCGGACTACTTTATCATCCTGCAGATTTTCCGGTGAATAGTCGGAATAATCGAAAGCGACCGAACTGCCTGACGGGCACGACCTAATCAGATTCAAGGTGTGATCGACAATTTCGGCGGGCAGATAATAGCTCACCCCTTCCCAGACGAACAGCGACTCCCTTCCTTTCTCAAATCCGGCGCTGCTCAATTTCTCCATGAAATCCTCGGTATTGAAATTAATCGGCACAAAGACCAACTCCGGGGGGATTGGTATTCCGTTGCTTTTGAGGATCTCTGATTTCCGCTGCTGGGTCGGCGCGGCGTCGAGTTCAAACAGGCGGGTGTTCCTGATTAGACCTTTGAGGCGATAGGGGCGGGTGTCGTAGCCCGCCCCCAGGAAGACGACCTGGGGTGTGCCCTCCCGGAGGGCCCTTGCGACCAGCGCGTCAAAAAAGGCGGTGCGCGCAATCATGAATTCGTACATGCCGGGTGTAATGCGTCTGGAGAAAACCTGTTTGGCCGCCGCAGGGTTTTTCAAGGCCCTTCTGATGTCTTCCGCCACGAATAATACGGCAAGATTGTCGGGGCCCCTGACCGCCTCGTCAACAGCCGCCAGGGCCCGCAGGGCCGCGGCGCCCATAGCCGTCCTCGACGGCTCATGCTCGACGGATGACTTTTGCGAGTTCAAGTCCTGTTCAGGCTCCGGCATGAAATCAGATGAGCACGGCCGTTTGCGGATATTTAAAAGCCGTGATACTGCTGCGTTGCATGATAGCTGTCGGGATTGTTGATAATATCGGAAAGATACTGGTCGACAGCGCTTTTATATGTTTCGGGGTCCATGTCCCTGGCGCCCTTGCCATACGGGATGAATTCATAGTACGTGCAGTCATCGACGAGTTCGCTGGTCTCCGCGCGTGAAAGGGGCCAGAAAGGCCTGGGATGGGCCCGCCATGGGCCCATGAAGGCATATTGCTCCAGGGAGTAAGTCTTCCCGGGCTGGAATTCAATCTGGGATGTAGTGGATGTGCCGCCCACTGCAGTTACATAATGGGCGCCGGGAGTAACCTCGGCGGTGAGCCAGCTCTTTCCCGTAGTGTCGCCGACAAGCTTGCCGTCCACATAGATTCGAAACACGGAATCGGAGGCGAAACTGCTGTGCCTTACGATGACAAGCATGGACTTACCGGGTTTTGCCGATAAATTAGAGGGAGCTTCCGCCGGGACCATGTACCCGGCGCATCCTGACAGCATCAGGGAAAAAACAACGGCGAGCAATTTCTTCATATCAGGCTCCTTTTCCAGTTACAAAACCAGGCTGAATGCCTTGCATGTTGATGTTTATTAACATTTTACAGGGAATTCGGCAACATCCCGGATATGATTTTGGTAAGTATAGTCACACAAACAGTACTTTTTTGTAAACAATCGAGGGAATAGGGAAGTCTTCTATTTGATGCCGCCGGAATACTGCTCACGGATTGCGGCGCGGTCGATATCGCCTGTTTCTGTTTTGGGCAGGCTTTCGGAAAAGTGAATGTATTTCGGCCGCTTGTACGCGGGCAGGCGCTCCGCCAGGAAGGCCGGCAGTTCGTTCGGCTGCAGAGATGCCCTTTCTTTCAGGACCACGACGGCGGCCACCGCCTCGCCCCAGTCGGGGTCGGATATGCCGAAAACGCAGGTCTCGGCCACAAGGCCATGCGCCAGGATTGCCTTTTCCACCTCCGCGGGATAGACATTCTCGCCCCCTGTCTTGATCAGTTCCTTTTCCGGTTTTCTCCTCACGTACCACAGGAAACCGTCCTCGTCGAAGCGCCCGATATCGCCGGTGTGGTGCCAGCCGTTTCTGAACGTGTATGCGGATTCCTGTTCGAGGCCCCAGTACCCGAGGAAGACAGCGGGCGAACGGACGCAGATTTCGCCTTCCGAGCCGGGGGGGACCTCGTTGTCGTACTCGTCAAAAAGGGCCACGCGGCAAAGCAGGGAGGGTTTTCCGATGCTGCCGGGCCTTTCTTCCATAGGCCCGCCGGACACGGCCATTGCTTCCGTCTGCCCATAGAACGAATAGAAGCGGGCATTGGTTGCATTACGGAGGAAGGCGGATATCTGGTCGGGCGGCTCAAGCCCGCTGACGGCGCGGATGCTTGCAAGCGAGTGGCCCGCTATCCTGTCCGTAATCATTTTGAGCATAGGGGAAAAGCTGAAGAAGACGGATACTTTTTCGCTGTCCACCAAATCCAGGGCCTCCGCCGGTTCGAAGCGGTTCATGACGGCATTTCTGCCGCCCTGCTGCATCACAGCCGAACATAACGAGAGGCCGCCGATATGGAAGAGGGGGATGGCGCAGAGGTGGCAATCGTCGGCCTTGAGCTCGAAAATATTTATGAGCGCGGCGTTGACGGCGAGGATGTTCGAGCTGCTCAGCAGCGCACCCCGTGGCCTTCCGGCCACGGCGGCGGTGTACATCAGGACAAAACCTTCTTTTCCATCGATTTCTCCGGCAGTATGCCGGGATTGCGAATTCCCTGCAGCGGTACAGAAAGATTCGAACCCGATGAAACCCTTCGCGGACCGCTCTCCCAATGAACAGGCTTTTTTCACGAAGCCCATGCCTGCGACAAGCCCGGACGCCATGTCGAGGTGGTCGTCATCGGCAAAGACCAGCTGCGGCGTACTGTCCTCGAGCATGCACTCAAGCTCTTCGCGGCTCGACCTCCAGTTCAGGGGGACAATGACGGCGCCCGTCGCTGATGCTGCGCCGTAGAGCGCCAGATATTTTTCGCTGTTCCGGGCCAGGACGGCGAAGCGGTCGCCTTTTTCGATGCCGGCCCGGACGAGCCCGGCGGCCGCTTTATCACAGAGCCCTTTGAAATCCCGGAAGCTCAGCTTTCGGCCGTTATGGATAATTGCTTCCCGGCCGGGGTAAAGCAGGGCGTTCCTGCAGATCATATCGTAGATGGAAAAGGACCGTACTCCCACTTGTCACCCCTGGCCAGGTTAAAAATGAAAAGTTGCGGAATCAATCGGAAGAGCCAACCGAACGAAAGGGGATGATCATTCTTAAAGTTTTGATTCCAAACCGCACGGCTTTCTTGTAGCTGGTCATGTAAATATCGACCCAGTTTTCCTTATCTTCGCTGGTCCTGTCCTGGATTTCAAATATCCCTAATCCTTTGATGTGGACCCTGTCTCCAAATTTGAGCCCGTGCTTCTGCTCAAGGTCTCTGGAGATTGCTATGTAACCGGCTTTCGGATCTCTCCCGGATGCGGTTTTTCCGTTTGAATCGTTTAACTCCGTTAAAGTGTAAGCTGAAACTTTGACAGCAACCGTCTTGATAGATTGTTCGGCACTCGCAATGAGGCTAAACGCCAGGAGCAGTATGGTCGCCATCATGATCGCAAATAGGCGTTTACCTATTCTTGCCATGATAAGCCTCCTTATCGGCCATATTGGCTGGTTGTAGCCTGTGTTTCCTTCACCTCCCTGCCGGCTTGATGTTGTTAATGGTTTGTACTACGGCTTCGCAAGGTATGTTCCTTAGCAGGAAAACCGGCCTTATGTCAACCAGGGTGAGCTTGCACGCCCGGTGTTGGAAAATGAGAAAAACCTGATGCCGGGAGTCAATCTACGGCTTGCTTGCTTAACTCCAAGCTCGTTCAAGCCAGGCGTATCGAAATATTCAAACGGAATTCACAAATTAACATCTGAATCGAAACGGCAGGGTATCAGGCCGCCCT
>CAZKYN010000183.1:0-6986 GCA_964556675.1 uncultured Syntrophaceae bacterium | reverse complement strand
TCCAAGCAGCTCACTGCCAAAAAAAGAGAACAGCTTTTCAAACAAATAAAAACGGATGCTCTGTCAATCGGGCTGGGCGTCATTGAACCTTCCGTTATAGACAAAATAAATATCCTTCAGGCATCTCTGCTGGCCATGAAAGAGGCGGTTGAGAACCTCGCAATTCCTGTCGATTACCTTCTTATCGACGGAATATTCAAAATCAAAATGGATATCGAGCAGGAAACCATCATTGGGGGCGACTCCGCAAGCCTTTCCGTGGCTTCGGCGTCCATTGTGGCCAAGGTCTCCCGGGACCGGATAATGGACATCTATCACCGCCAGTACCCCCAGTATAATTTCTGCGACAATAAGGGATACGCGACCGCGGACCACCGCAAGGCGATTCTGGAATTCGGCTGCTGCAAGATCCACCGGCGGTCTTTCCGTCCGGTAAGGGAGTCGGAAGAAGGCATGCCGCTGTTTACCGAACTGATGGAGGGCGTTTCTGAAAAATAGGATGGAATCGGGGAGGACCGGCGAGGACCTTGCGGCCCGTTACCTCGAGGAGAACCGGTACAGGATAATCGAGAGAAATTTCAAATGTCCCATTGGTGAAATCGACATAATAGCCCGGGACGGGCGGACAATTGCTTTCATTGAGGTGAAGAGCAGGAAATCCGTGCGTTACGGCAGGCCCGAGGAAGCCGTGGACAGGAAGAAACAGGCGAAGCTCTCCCTGGTCGCGATGGCATACCTGAAGGGCAGGTCCGGGCTCGATACACCTGCCCGATTTGACGTTGTTTCCGTTTACCTGGGACCCCAACGGCCGGAAATACGCCTATTCAAGAACGCCTTTGACCTGGTTCTATGATGGAATACAAGACCCCCGGAACTCTTTTCATCGTTGCGACTCCTATCGGCAACCTGGAGGATGTCACGCTAAGGGCCCTGAAAGTACTCCGGGAAGCGGACCTCGTTGCCGCCGAAGATACCCGTAAGACAAGAAAGCTGCTCAGTGCCTATGATATTCATAAGCCCCTGATCAGCCTCTATGACCAGGTCGAAAAGCAGAAAAGCCCTTTCATAATTTCCCAGATACTCGGGGGCAAGAATGTGGCGTATGTCTCTGAGGCAGGCACGCCGGGTATATCCGACCCAGGTTACCAGCTCATCAATGCCGCGATCCGCGAGTCCATCCAGGTGGTGCCTGTCCCGGGCCCGTCGGCTGCTATCGCCGCACTCAGCGTTTCCGGCCTTCCCATGAATACTTTTGTTTTTTCAGGCTTTCTTCCTACTCAGGCCGGAAAACGTAAAAAACAGCTGGAATCGCTCCGGGATCAAAGCCGGACTGTCATCTTTTACGAATCGCCGCAAAGGGTTATGGAAAGCCTTGAGGATATGCTTGCAGTTTTGGGGAACCGCAGGGTTGTGTTCGCCCGTGAGTTGACAAAAATCCATGAGGAGATAATCCGAGGCGACCTGGAGAGCCTTCTCAACCGGCTCCGATCGCGAGGTGCGGAAATAAAAGGAGAGATAACGATCGTCGTCGAAGGGATTGAAGACCGGAAAACCGAAATAACCGACGAAGAAATTATTCGGAGATTTTCGGAGCTTGGGAACAATGCCAAGCTGAGCACCCGAGACAGAATCTCCCTGGTTTCTGAACAAATGGGTCTGCCCAGGAGCAGGGTTTACAAGCTCATCTCCAGCATGGATTAAGCTCCGGAACGATTCTGGCCATGTGCGCCCCAGGGGAAAATTCTTGAACTCTGTTCTTCAGTTATGGTACTGACTTTTCACTTTGAAGCTACAGGCAGCCGACCCGAGGGGAGCGGCTGGAGAGATTTAGATGCCGGATAATTACAACAAGATACATTCCGATTCGGAAGCCGTAATCGGCGGCCGGATCCTGAAAAAAGGAGAAACGGTATTCGAATTGCTGGAGTCGATCGAGGATTCCCCTCCTGCCGCCCGACCCCAACCGATTAGCGAAGCCGAGTTGCGACAGATCATAACGGAAGCAGTTGAGAGGATAGCGCGGGACGTGGTCCCCGAAGTCGCGGACCGGATAATAAGAGAGGAAATTGAAAAGCTGAAGAAAAGCTGAAGTTTTTGAGAGTTCCTTATGAAATTACGTAAATTGTCATTAATATTTTTTATAGCTTTCTTAATTGCTTCTTCCGGATGTACCAGGAACGTGCAATCGACAGCTCCGGGGCAAGAAAAACCCGGTATCAGGCTCATAGCTGTCATGCCGGTCGACAACAAAACAGACGATCGGTTCATCCCGCCCCACTTGCGCGAAGCAGTGGCCCAGGAGCTCTTTTCAAGGGGCTATCCCAAAATACCTTTCCAGTTCATAGACCAGAAAGTTACTCCGGGAGGCCAGGCAATGTCTCCCCAGGCTGCCGGCGAGGCCTTTATGGCCGATGCTGTCTTGTACCCCGTTTTGAAGCAAGTCAAAAAAGCATACAGGGTCGTGCAGACCTCAACCACTATTTCGACCGGATTCACCCTGAAAAGCGCGAAAACGGGAGAAACCCTCTGGAGTAAAGATTATACCGTTTCCGTGAGCAATTATGATTTTACAAAAAAACGGCTGGAAATGAAGTCCTGCCAGGAGTTGGAGCCCGCTCTTCAGGAGATTGCCCAGGCTGTCCTGTCGAATTTGCCTGATGGGCCGGACTATGTTGGAAAAGCGCCGGTTAAACATGCATTCTGGGAATGGTTCTAGGAGACCGACTATGAAAAAATTGATCCTGATCGCATCTGCTCTTCTTTTTGTGTTCTGCAGCGTTGCCGAAGCCAAAAGGGTTGTCCCGGTCAACATTGGAAAAGGCGAATGCAGAGTCACGGCCGTTAGCGGCGCTGTGAAGTGCTCTATACAGGGCGGAAGTTGGGGAAATTTGAAAACCGGCTGGCTGCTCAAAGGCGGTGATCAGGTTGAAACAGGACCTGGGGCGAAGATGGAAATAACCCTTCCAGACGGTTCTTTATTGCGGTTTGCGGAAAATACCAGATTCAAGATTATCGGAATCGACATGGATGAGAAATCCGGGACCAGGAATGCCAAAATAAATGTTGCCCTGGGGAAAACATGGGCTAACGTAAATAAAGGGCTCAGGATCAAGCCCAATATAGATGTTTCCAGTGACAACGCTGTCGCGGGTGTCAGGGGCACAGTTTACAGGATGAATGTCGATCAGGACCAGTCCGTCCTGATAAGGGTTTATGATGGTGAAGTCAGCGTAGAGGGCGGAGGCAAGGGCAGGCAGCAGGCGGCCGGGCCTTCCCCGCAGGGGCCGCCCAGAAAGGTACCCGGTCCCACCCAGGTACAGGGGCCGAGCAAGGTATCCATGGATCAGTGGGTTTACATCATCAAATCCATGCAGCAAATCCGGATCAGCAGTGCGGGCATGCCCTCAAAACCGGAATCCTTCACGGCAAAAGAGGACAGGGATGAGTGGGTTGACTGGAACAAGGGGCGCGACGAGGCCGCCGACAACCCGACGGAAAAGAGCCGGAAAAAAAGCTGGTTGGACCGTTTCAAATAAAGCAGGTTTTGAAGCCCGGTACGAAACACATACATGAACGTTCCCAACGTCTTGACGGTACTCAGAATCATTCTTGTGCCCATAATCATAATCTGCCTCATCCAGGGGCAGTACCTAAGCGCCCTTTTGCTCTTTGTAATTGCCGGGATTACCGACGGGTTGGACGGTTTTTTTGCCCGGATATTAAAACAAAAATCGGTCCTGGGCTCATATCTGGACCCTCTTGCGGATAAAACCCTGATATCGAGCTCCTTCATAGCTCTTTCGGTCATGGGAATGTTGCCGGCCTGGCTGACCGTTATCGTGATCAGCCGCGATTGCATAATCCTGCTGGGTATTTCGGTACTGACGCTTCTGTCTATCCCTTTTGAAGTGCGCCCGGCGCTGATCAGTAAAATGACCACGGCTTTCCAGCTCCTTGCCATCTTCCTGGTTCTGCTGATTGCCTCCTATCCCGTCCAGCTGGACGGTAAATGGATCACCTGGGTGTTCTGGCTTACCGCCGTGTTGACAATTGCCTCGGGATTAGGTTATCTGGTCAGAGGTATTAAATACATCAACGGTGAATCGAACCGTGCCTGAGGTTCATTTTCGCTTGACATTGCAGGGGTTTATTTGATACGTTTCTTCGCTCTTGAAGAGATTATGTAGGCACGTAGCTCAGGGGGAGAGCGCCATCCTGACGCGGTGGATGTCCAGGGTTCAAATCCCTGCGTGCCTACCATTTAATAGCAGGAACGAAAGGGCATCTTTCATCGATGCCCTTTCTTTAATCGGGACGCATTGGAAATTCAGTGAAGGTCTGAGATGAGTGAAATCAGAATAAATATGCCGGACGGATCCGTGCTCGTGCGTGCAGCGGGATCGGAAATAGAGGATGTTATCGCTTCCTGGAAAAAAGACCTGCTCCCTACTGCTGTTGCCGCCAGGATTAACGGCGATCTGCTTGACCTGAGCAGGTCAGTAGACGCCGATGCCACTCTGGAAATCATTGACATCGGCTCCCGGGAAGGCCTTAGTATCCTGAGACACAGCATCTCCCATGTGATGGCCCAGGCTGTCCAGGAGACTTTCGAAAACGTGAAGGTCAGCATCGGACCTTCTATCGAAGACGGTTTTTATTACGATTTTGACTACGAGAACACGTTCACTCCCGAAGACCTCGCCAAAATTGAAGCCAGGATGAAAGACATCGTCGTCCGGGACCTGCCCTTTATAAGGGAGGAAGTCACCCGGGAAAAAGCTGTTGAGATCTTCTCCGGCAAAGGCGAATCATATAAGGTGGAGCTTATCCAGGACCTGCCTGCTGACATAAAGACCGTCAGCCTGTATAGTCAGGGCGACTATGTCGACCTGTGCCGCGGACCGCACATACCCTCGACCGGCATGATAAAGGCATTCAAGCTGATGAGTGTTGCCGGCGCATACTGGCGCGGAGATGAAAAGAACCGCATGCTCCAGCGCATTTACGGGACAGGCTTTGCCACCCAGAACGATCTGGATGATTACCTGAAGTTCATAGAGGAGGCAAAAAGGCGCGACCACCGTCGCCTTGGGAAAGAGCTCGACCTTTTCCAGGTAAACGATGAAGTCGGGCCCGGCCTGATCATTTTCCACCCCAAGGGGGCGATGCTCCGCACCATCATCGAAGATTGGGAAAGAAAAGAGCACCTGAAACGCGGCTACGATATAGTTCAGGGGCCTCAGATACTGAGGGGCGACCTTTGGAAGAGGTCGGGGCATTTCGATAATTACCGTGACATGATGTACTTTACTGAAGTTGAAGATCAGGTCTACGGCATCAAACCCATGAATTGTCTGGCCCACATGATGATATACAGGTCGAAAATCAGGAGCTACCGCGACCTGCCGCTAAGATATTTTGAACTCGGGACCGTCCACCGTCATGAGAAGACCGGTGTGCTTCATGGTCTGTTGCGGGCGCGGCAATTCACGCAGGACGATGCGCATATACTGTGCACGCCCGAACAGCTGAATACCGAAATCAGGGCCATTGCCGATTTCGTTGCGTACGCAATGAAGATTTTCGGTTTTGAATACGAAGTGGAACTGAGCACCAGGCCGGCCAAGTCCATCGGCTCGGACGAGGACTGGGAAAGGGCGACATTCGCTCTTGAGCAGTCGTTGAAAGACAATAACATGGTCTACGATATCAACGAGGGTGACGGTGCATTCTACGGGCCGAAAATCGATTTTAAGCTTAAAGACGCCCTGAAAAGAAAATGGCAATGTGCCACTATCCAGTGCGATTTTACTCTGCCTGAAAGGTTCGACCTGACTTATATCGGGGCTGACGGGGAAAAGCACCGCCCCGTAATGCTGCACAGGGTTATCTTGGGGGCAATTGAAAGGTTTATGGGCGTTCTGATTGAGCATTATGCCGGGGCATTCCCGGTGTGGCTCTCTCCCGTTCAGGCCAGGGTATTGACTGTCACCGATAATCACATAGAATATGGCGAGAGTGTCTTCAGGAAACTGCTCGATGCGGGGATCCGGATAGAAAAAGATTTCCGCAACGAGAAACTCGGTTTCAAGGTCAGGGAGGCTCAGACCCAGAAGATACCTTACATGCTGGTGATCGGCGGCAAGGAGGTTGAGAGCGGCTGTGTTTCCCCACGCCAGAGGGACGGCCAGAATCTCGGGACGATGTCCCCCGATAAATTCATCGATCTGGTCAATGAGAAGACCAGGAATTACGAATAGAGCGGGACGTCTGGTTTAATTTAATTTGAACCCATGGAGGTCAATAATCGAGAAAAATCTGCGCATCAACAATGAGATCCGGGCCGCGAGCGTCAGGGTCATTGACGCCGAAGGCAAACAGCTGGGAATCCTCAGCACCCAGGACGCTATAAAAGAAGCGCTGAAATCCGGTCTCGACCTGGTCGAGGTCGCGCCGAATTCCGCGCCTCCTGTCTGCCGGATAATGGATTACGGGAAATTCCGCTATCAGCAGAGTAAAAAACTGCAGGTGGCGAAGAAGCATGCCGTTCAGGTTCAGCTTAAGGAAATCAGGTTACGGCCGCGGACGGAAGAGCATGATCTGCAAACGAAGATCAAACATATAAAGAAGTTTCTCGATCAGAACAATAAGGTTAAAATCACCATGATGTTCAGGGGGAGGGAAATCGTCTACACGGACCTGGGCAGGGCCGTAATGGAGGAGATAAAAAAAGAGCTTGAACCGGTGAGCAGTGTTGACCAGCAGCCCAAGGTGGAAGGCCGCAACATGGTCATGATCTTGACCCCCAAGAAGTAAACTTACTGCCGAATTTAATTCACACAGGAGAAAAATGATTATGCCAAAATTAAAAACTCACAGGGGGGCTGCGAAGCGATTTTCCCTTACCGGGAAAGGCAGGGTAAAAAGGAAAAAAGCTTATACAAGCCATATTTTGACCAGCAAATCAGCCAAGACGAAAAGAAAGC
>CAZKYN010000182.1:1911-7053 GCA_964556675.1 uncultured Syntrophaceae bacterium | reverse complement strand
TCGATGTCGGCCAGGTCTTTGGCGCTGCCCTTGCCCGTTCCCATTGCGTTGAAAATATCTATCAGACGGTCAATGCCGATCATGCAGACCGAGCATTCGCCGCAGGAGATCCTCCTGATGGCTTTTAAATAACTCAGGGTGAGGGAAGGGACATCGGCGGCCGGATCATTCACGATGATGCCGTTCCAGCCGATCAGGGCCTTGAACTTTTTGCCGTCAAGGTCCGCCGGGGCCTGCGCGGCTTTCGCGCCGGCCTTGGGGGCCTTCCTGTTGTCTGTAATTTTTCCGTTCCAACTGCTGAATGAAACCATATTCATTTGTTTTACCTGTCCCATTCTATTTTGCCTTTTTATTCGGACCAGGCCCTGGAAGTCTCCACCTTGTGGAGCAGTTTCCTGAGTTCCTGGTTAACTTTTTCCTGAACCTTCTCGATATCGCCCGGGGTAAGATGCCTGAACCGGCCCTGCAGCTTCAGGTAATCGTTTACCGGCCTGAGCTTTTCGGGCATATCGACCGTAAGCCGGTATTTCCCGTCTTCGACCTCATACAGGGGGAAGATGCCCGTTTCGAGCGCGAGGCGGCCCAGCTTGATGGTCTGCTCGGAGCCTGCCCTCCAGCCCGTGGGGCACACGGAAAATACGTGTATGTACGAGGGGCCCTTCACTTTCTTTGCCTTCTCGACCTTTGCTATGAGGTCAAGGGGGTAGCTGGGGCAAGCCGTCGCTACGTAAGGCACATTGTGGGCCACCATGATCTCGGGCACGTTCTTCTTCCCGGTCTTCTGGCCGATGCTGGCCTTTCCTGCCGGGGAAGTCGTGGTCGAGGCGCCGAACGGGGTTGCGCTCGAGCGCTGGATTCCGGTATTCATGTATGCCTCGTTGTCAAGGCAGAAGAAGATCATGTCGTGCCCGCGCTCCATTGCGCCGGAGAGGGACTGGATGCCGATGTCCACGGTCCCGCCGTCGCCTGCCACGGCGATAACCTTTACATAGCGGTCGGCGATCTTGCCTTTCCTGCGCAGCGCCTTCAGGGCAGCCTCCGCTCCGGAACCGACAGCCGCCGCGTTCTCAAACGCTACGTGGATCCAGGGCACTTCCCAGGCAGTGTGCGGATAAAAACTCGAGATGATCTCCATGCAGCCCGTGGCGTTCGCCACGACAACATCTTCTCCCATGGCCTTGCAAATGTGGCGCAGGGCGAGAACTTCTCCGCAGCCCTGGCACGCGCGGTGGCCGGAACAGAAGAACTCTCTTTTTTCCACCAGCTTTGGGGCATATAAATCAAAGTTTTGAACGATGCTCATTCTCTCACTCCGTAAAATACTATGTTTTCAGGGTCCTGTTTTTTCATTTTGATTGACTTGAGGATTATGTCCTTGAAGTCTTCGATTCTAACGTCGCGCCCGCCCAGGCCGATGATATAGCTGTAGATGTTCGGACGGTCCTTGTCGTTGTAGAACGCGGAGCGGACTTCCGAGGCAACCGGCCCGCCCGGCCCGCCGAATGAAACGGCCCTGTCCGTGACGATCAGGCGTTTGGCGCCCTTGACGGCTTCTTTGAGTTCCTCGAACGGGAAAGGCCTCCAGAGCCTCAGTTTCACGAGACCGACCGGGACCCCTTCCTTCCTCAATTCATCAATGGCGAGGGATGCCGTCTCGCCCATGGAGCCCATGGTGAGAATGAGCGTCTCGGCGCCTTCCGTTTTATATGTCTCCACGGGGTTGTACTCACGCCCGAAGAGTTCCTTCCATTCTTTCCAGATCTTGACAATGGTCTTCTTGGAATTGATGAGCGCTTCCTGCTTCGCTTTCAGTGTCTCAGTGAAGATCTCAGGCATGTTCGCCGTGCCCATCGACACCGGCTTGTCCGGATGCAGGGTGGCGTACGGCTTGTAGTCGGGCAGGAACCTGTTGACTTCCTTCTGGTCGGGCATTTCCAGCGCTTCGACCATATGTGTCAGCTGGAAACCGTCAATATTAAGGACCACCGGCAGCATGACATCGGGATGCTCGGCTATCTTGAATGACTGGATGCTCATGTCCACGACTTCCTGGCCGTTCTCCGCGAAGAACGCGATCCAGCCCGAATCCCTCTGGGGCATGATATCGGTGTGGTCGTTCCAGATGTTCAGGGGGCCCGATACGGCGCGGTTGGCCAGTCCCATTACGACCGGCAGCCTCATCGCCGAAACTATCGGAAGGACCTCATGCATGTACATCAGGCCCTGCGAACTCGTGGCGGTATAAACGCGGGCTCCCGCGCCGGACGCGCCGCAGCATGCGCTGATCGAGGAGTGCTCGGATTCGACTGTGATAAATTCGGCGTCAATCCTTCCGTCCGCAACGATTTCCGCCAGGTGCTCGGCTATATGCGACTGCGGAGTGATCGGGTAAACGGCCGCAACATCTATATTGCAAAGGGCAACAGCTTCTGCCGCCGCGATTGCCACTTCCATTCCAATACGTTTCGCCATTTTAACCCTCCTGTTCCTCTTTCATCTCGATTGCGCCGGGCCAGCATTCATGGGCGCAGATCCCGCAGCCCTTGCAGTAGTCCATATCGGCGGAATAGAAGCCTTTCTCGTCCTCCTTGATGCACCCCTCGGGGCAGTACAGGTAGCAGACGCCGCATTTGATGCATTTGGCGCTGTCCCAAATCGGTTTCTGGGCGCGCCAGCTCCCGGTTTTATAGACGTGGGCGTTTCCCGGTTCAAAGACCATGCACCCGGGGTTTATTTCATGCCAGCTTTCCGGCCATTTCTTTTGTTTCATGTGTTTACCTCGGAGTTCCGTTTAATAATTCATCATACGCCCTTTTACAGGCCTTGATATTTTTCTGGGCTATCTTGCCGAACCTGTGCTCAAGAGGCACCTTGAGGGATTCAAGCTTGATTATCTTCGTTGCCTTGATGAGCGCGCCCAGCATCGTCGTGTTCGTGATCGGCGTCCCCAGTTCCTCGCGGGCGATGTGAGTGGCGTCAACCGTGTATACCTTGCCGGGATACTTGAGCTGTTCCTTGATTTCCTGAGGGGAGTGGGTCGTGTTCACGATCAGTATCCCGTCGGGTTTCAGACCTTCCGTAACGTTTACCAGTTTGACCAGGCTCGAATCGAGGACAACTACCACGTCCGGGTTGTAGATTCCCGACCTGACCTTTATCTGCCTGTCGTTTACCCTATTAAAAGCAAGAACCGGTGCGCCTCTTCTTTCGGGACCGAACGCCGGGAAACCCTGCGCAAATTTCCCCTCTTCGATTGCAGCAAGCGCGAGCAGTTCGACAGAGGTAACAGCACCTTGGCCGCCTCTTCCATGCCACCTGATTTCAATCATCGAATTTCTCCATCTAAAAATGAAATATTCGGTCTACCTAATATACTTACCTTTTATTGTCAATGTGATTTTCGGTCATAATCTGTGGAGAAATAAGAATCCAATCCGCTGATTCGGGCCAATCTGAATTGATTATTGCCTGGCGCCTCGGCTGAATTTCGCCTGACTGTCTAAGGTAAGCTAAATCGTGGGAAATATTAGCATTTTATTCTTTTTTTTGCAACCTCTTTCAAAAAGCCCTCACGTATTCCGAAGGCGTGATTCAGGGAATGCCCTATGGATTTGTAAACACCGGTTGAGGCAATTTAAAATGAACTTCGGGTCGGAAAATAGGCGACACTCACATGATGAGGGCCCTGGAAATACTGCTGCTGGTCCTGATTATTGCCGCACTGACGGCAATTGTCTATATCACGTATGAAAATTCCGAAGCCTTCCACCCGGAGCAGGCCCAGCGCCTCCGCTTCCTGCATTTCGGGTTCTGAGCCTTGCGGTATCGGCTACATGCCCCGGCGGAACTCGATGGCTTTGACCAATGTCATCTTGTCCGTGTACTTCAGGTCCCCCCCGACGGGCACGCCGGAGGCAATCCTGGACAGCTTGACTGGCTTGTCCTTGACCAGCCTGGTTATGAGCAGCGCTGTGGACTCGCCCTGGATGCTGGGGTTTGTCGCCAGGATGACTTCCCTGACCGAGCCGGAGTCCAGCCTGGCCATGAGTTCCCTGATCCGCAACTGTTCCGGCCCGATTCCGTCCAGTGGCGCCAGGACGCCGTGGAGCACATGGTACGTGCCGCGGAAACAGCCGCTTTCCTCGACGGCAATCAGGGAGTCGGGGTCCTCCACTACACAGATCAGGTCCTTTTCCCGGGAAGCGTCCCGGCACACGTCACATAGGTCTTCCTCCGCCAGGTTGAAACAAACGGAGCAGAACTTTATCCTTTCCTTTACTTCCATGATGCTCTCGGCGAGACGCCGGGCGTCCTCGCTCGAGGCGCGCAGGATGTAGTTGGCCAGCCGGGAGGCAGTCTTTTCCCCGATCCCGGGAAACCTGCCGAGTTCCTGGATCAGGCGTTTTATCGGAGCTGCGTAACCTGCCATGAATACGGGACCTCAGGTCAGGCCCGGGATGTTCAGGCCGCCCGTCAACTTCGACATCTCGGCCGTCGCCATCTCCTGCGCCTTGCGGACGCCTTCGTTCACCGCGGCGACGATAAGGTCCTGGAGCATTTCAACGTCATCTGGATTGACAACGTCCTTTTCTATCCTGAGGGAAACCAGTTCGTTGCGGCCGCTGACGACCGCGGTGACCATCCCTCCGCCGGCGGAAGCCTCAACGGTTCTTTTCGCCAGTTCTTCCTGCAGACGGGCCATCTTGGCCTGCATCTGCTGCGCCTGCTTGATGATATTTCCGAAGTTAGCCAACTTGCATCCTCCTATTTTGTCTTGCCGTTTTTTATTATGACTTCCCGGATTTCCGCGCCCTCGAAAAGGCCCATGGCCTTCTGCACCAGCGGATGGTTAACGGCCTCTCTCTTTATTTCGTAATTGTTCTTGTTCTGTTCGGCGGCGCCATTGCTGGAAGATCCGTTTTCGTCCTCGATGAATTCCAGGTCTTTTATATCGCCGCCGAAACTCTGGACGGCCGTCCTCAGCAGGTTGTCCCTGTTTTCCTTCTCTTTCAGGAAATCAAGGAAAATATAGCCTTTGGGAAACACTATCTTCAACCGTCCGGCTTCCCGGGAAAGAAGCCTGCCTGCCTCCAGCTTCGACCAGAGGGGGAAGCTTTCTTTTTTCACGCTTTCCTTGAATGT
>CAZKYN010000182.1:0-1811 GCA_964556675.1 uncultured Syntrophaceae bacterium | reverse complement strand
CCTCCAGCTTCGACCAGAGGGGGAAGCTTTCTTTTTTCACGCTTTCCTTGAATGTCTCCCAGGGGTCCCGGCCCGCTGAACTCCCGGGGGCTGAATGTCCGCTTTCAGGCCTGGTTTCATTCCGGTCATCGTACCTGGTTGGCGATTTTTCCGGCCTGGGAAGGCTTTCCGGCCGGGCGCTTTCGAAATGCGCCGATGGGACAAGGTTTTTCTCCATTGTCTCGAGCCTGGAAAGCACTTCATCAATGGGAATGAGCGGCTCGAGGGAAGCCATCTTTATAATTACGAACTCCAGGTTGAGCCGGGGGTTCAGGCTCCTTCGCACCTCTTCCTCTTCGACCATCATGTATTCCAGCAGCCGCTGCAGGTTCTCGCGCGAGACATTGGCGGCCGCGGCCCGGAGCTGCTCAATTTCGTGTTCGGGCAAGTCTATAGGTATTCTGGCCGGAGCGTCCCCCGAATCGGCTATTTTTGCGATCAGCAGGTTGCGGAAATGGGCCATCACCATTCCGTAGAACTGCTTCATATCGAGGCCGGCGTAATAGCCGTCATCAATGATCTCCAGGCAGGACCTGGAATCCCTTCTCAGGACGGCGTCGGCGATTTTCTGTATAAGTTGCCGGTCGGAAAGCCCCAGGATTTCCTCTATTGAATTATCCGGGATGTTTTTGCCGGCATAAGAAATTGCCTGGTCGAAGATGCTCTGGGAATCGCGCACGCTGCCTTCGCCCGCCTCGGCTATCCAGGCCAGGGCCCGGTCGCTCACCTCGATCCCCTCGGCTTGAGCTATCTTCCGCAGGTGCCCGGACAGGGCCCTGACCGACACGCGCCGGAAGTCGTGCCTCTGGCAGCGCGACAGTATTGTTGCCGGGATTTTGTGCAGCTCCGTGGTG
The DNA here is from genome assembly GCA_964556675.1 of uncultured Syntrophaceae bacterium. GTDB lineage: Bacteria > Desulfobacterota > Syntrophia > Syntrophales > UBA4778 > JBDKTK01. Next base: position 918 of record CAZKYN010000182.1, on the reverse strand, counting down.
GCGAAAATGAACAGGACGTGGGGGGGCGGTTCCTCGATAATCTTAAGGAGGGCGTTGAAGGCCTCCTTGGTCAGCATGTGGACCTCGTCTATGATATATATCTTGTATCGCGAGGAGGCGGGAAGGAACCTGGCGTTCTCCCGAAGTTCCCGGACCTCGTCGATGCCCCGGTTGGAAGCGCCGTCGATCTCGCGGACATCCAGCGAGAGCCCCTCGGTTATCTCCAGACAGTTTGCGCATCTGTTGCAGGGGCCCTCGGGCAAACCTTCCGCCGCTTCCATGCAGTTGAGGGCCTTCGCGAGAATGCGGGCGATGGTGGTCTTGCCCACCCCTCGGGGTCCGCTGAAGATGTAGGCGTGGGCAATCCGGCTGCCGGCGATGGCGTTCTTCAGGGTTCTCACGACGTGGTCCTGCCCGATCACATCTTCAAAAACCTGGGGCCGCCATTTTCGGGCTAAAACGAGATAATCCAAACCAGTCTCTCTAAAAAATGAGGATTTGTTGAAAGGATTCCTGCATCCAATCTGTTAATTAAGGATGTCCCGGCCTGCAGCCGGGCTGCATCTTTTGCGGGGATATTAGCTGATAGCCAGGTATACCCGCAGCACACACAGGAGATTGCTACCGCTGCTTCCTTCCGGACCTGACGGGGTTTGCAAGCCTGCGTTGCACGGGGCCCGGCTATCATTATCTTCGTTTATTTCGGGGTAAATGGCGGAGGAAGGGGGATTCGAACCCCCGGTACACCTTTTGGATGTACACACGATTTCCAGTCGTGCCCCTTCAGCCTCTCGGGCATCCCTCCATCTTCTCAACGAACTTCTCAACGAACAATGGGGCGAAACAGCTCCCGAACGATATCAATGGCGGAGAGAGGGGGATTCGAACCCCCGTGAGGGCTTTTGGCCCCCAAATCGA
>CAZKYN010000181.1:0-7184 GCA_964556675.1 uncultured Syntrophaceae bacterium | reverse complement strand
TATGGCCGGTGCAGCGGGTTGATATTGTGCAGAACGACCACAAGCCGCTTCACTTTTCCCTCTTTCAGCAACTTGAATCCGGCCTCGGCAATCGGCCTGTCCAGGAACGATGTCCCCCCGAGAATAGCTATATCGGCGCAATCGTCGCCGCGGGGTCCCATAAAGATGCCGGCCTTCTGCAGAATTGGTTCCCTGTAAACAAAAGCCATAATGAACAAGGCAAGCACGAGCAGGCAGAGTCCTGCCAGTGCCCATTTTGCCTTGTGCTTCACGCGGGAATGCCTTTTCATGCTCTCCAGGTAATTTCTTGGGGACATTTCAAAGCCGGAAAAACATTAAAGGGCAGAACCTTCCCGTCCTGCCCTTTTTTGAATCCATTTTTGGTTCGGCGGCCAAAGACCAACCCGGTCAAAAGGCCGCTTTGCCTTCCGCAAGCCGGATCAGGTACTGCCCGTACCCGTTCTTCTTCAACGGCTCCGCGCATCGCAGGAGCTGATCAACATTGATGTATCCCATGCGGAAAGCGATTTCTTCGGGGCAGGAGATTTTCAGCCCCTGCCTCTGCTCTATGGTTTCCACGTAATTTGAAGCCTGCAGCAGCGATTCATGGGATCCGGTATCGAGCCACGCAAAGCCCCTTCCCAGCGTTTCCACCCTCAGGAGATTGCGCTCAAGGTAAATCCTGTTCAGATCGGTTATCTCCAGTTCGCCTCTGGCCGACGGTTTCAAACTCAATGCGAAGTCGACCACCTGTTCGTCATAAAAATACAGGCCTGTCACGGCATAATTGGATTTCGGGTTCACGGGCTTCTCCTCAAGACTTATGGCCCGGCGTTCCTTATCGAATTCGACAACTCCGTATTTTTCCGGGTCCTTGACCCAGTATGCAAAGACGGTGGCCCCCGATGTCTGGCTCGCGGCCGCAGTCATCCTCTGGACCAGGCCGTGACCGTAAAAAATATTGTCTCCCAGGATGAGGGCGCATGAATCCCCGGCGATGAATTCCCTGCCGATGATGAAAGCCTGGGCAAGGCCGTCCGGGCTGGGCTGTACTGCGTACCTGATCCGGATTCCCCATTGGGAACCGTCCAGCAGCTGGGCTTTGAAGAGCGGCTGGTCCTGGGGAGTCGTGATCACCAGGATATCGTTTATACCGGCGAGCATCAGGGTGCTCAGCGGGTAATAGATCATCGGTTTGTCATATATGGGCATTAGCTGCTTGCTGATTGCCTGTGTCAGAGGATACAGGCGCGTTCCCGAGCCGCCGGCCAGGATAATTCCCTTTTTAATCATTCCAAATTCTCCGTAAATTACCTATTGCTGAGTTAAAATACATTTTCAACATTAATACAACGGGTTCGGCCAATACTTCTTCTTAAAGCTGATCAGCTTTTAAGAACTCGTGAATTTTTGAACCACTCAACTGTCTTCTCCATTGCTTCCTGGAAAGTGAAGGCGGGCTCGAATTCGAGATATTTCTTTGCTAAACTGATATCGGCCCGAGAGTGCTTGACATCTCCGATACGCGCAGGCTCGAATACCGGGTCCAGGTTTTTGCCTGATATTGCCTTGATCTCTTCGAGCAGCTCCAATAGGGAGACTCCCCGATCGCAGGCGATGTTGAATACATCCCCGGCGGCCGTAGTACGGGAACAGGCTAAGAGATTAGCCCGGACAACGTCTCCAACGAAGATGAAATCCCTCGTTTGCAGACCATCGCCATAAATGACCGGGTGCTTTCCTGCGAGCAGCGCGGTGATGAACTTCGGTATTACGGCTGCATAATCGGACTTGGGGTCCTGCCGGGGGCCGAACACATTAAAATAGCGCAGGCAGACAGTTTCGAGCCCGAAGAGGTTGAAAAACATGCGGCAGTATTCCTCGCCCGCCAGTTTCCCAAGCGCATAAGGCGATAGGGGCCGCACTCGCGTATCTTCTGTTTTAATCGGCTCGGGTCCATCCCCATAGACGGCAGAGGATGACGCCAGGACGAAACGACGCACACCCGCTTCCCGGGCTGCAATCAGCATGTTGAGGGTGCCCGTGATATTAACGGCATTGGAATAAAGGGGATCGGCAACCGAAGCGGGCACTGACGCCAGTGCGGCCTTATGGAGGACAAAGTCCATCCCCCTGGCAGCTTTTTGGCATTGTTCCGGATCCCTTATATCGCCTTTTATAACTTCGACATCAAGGCGTTCGAGATTTTCGCTTTTGCCCGTGGAAAAATTATCGAGGATCCTGACCGTAGTGCCCTCGCGCACGAGGGCTTCAGCCAGGTTGGATCCTATGAAGCCGGCCCCACCGGTAATCAAATATTTCTTAGACATAAAATAGTGGTGATTATCTCCTATTTCAAATAGTGACTAAACAGGCAATCAGAGCATGCCCTCCGCCTCTTTCAGTATGCCGGAAAGCGAGCTGCCCTTCTCCTTGGTAAACACGTCAAATTTCATCTCGAGCGGGATTTCATGCTGCTTATTGTTCTGCTCAAGGGCCTTCCTGATGCGCTGCACCACCACCTGCGCAATTTCCGCGGGCGCCTGGGGGAGCAGACCCGCAAACTTGTCGTCGGCCACCCGGGCCACGACGTCCTCCGTGCGGAACACCTTTAAAATACTTGCGGTGCGCCTTAACAGCTCGTTCGCGCACTCATGCCCCCTGGTCCGGTTAACGGTCTCATAATTATTTACCTGAGCCATCACAATGCTGATCGGCAGCTGCCGGCTGCCGTCCAGCTTCAGCAATTCCTCCTCAAAATAGGCCTTGTTGTACAAGCCGGTCAGCACGTCGTGGAAACTGAGATACCAGAGCTTCTCTTCGGTTTCGCGGATATTGGTTATATCAATTGCAAGGCAGACCATGCCGCTGATTTTGCCCTTTTCGTCGCGGAACGGCATGCGGTCGGTCTGGACCCATCTCCTGCCTTTGCTCGTCGGGAATGCCTCGATCAAGCCACGCTTCGGGTTGCCGGACTGCATGACTTCCTGATTGTCCTGGATGAAATGGGACAACTGCTCCTGGGGAACATTGGGGAATATCTCGGGGAGCGTTTTCCCCACTATGGATGAAGCCGGCAATTTAAACAGCTTGGCAAGCGCCTGGTTGACCTTGATGAAACGGTGCTGGCCGTCCATGTAAAAGACGCTGGTCGGGATCGCATCCAGGGCGGACTGAAGCTTGTCGATGTTCCGCTGCAACTCGTCGCTTACGCGCTTGCGCATGGTCACATCATGAAGGACGCCATGAATCGCCATGCCCCATTTATACGGGATAAAAATGACGGAGGCCTCGCACCCGACTTTCCGGCCGTCTTTCTTCAACCCTATAAACTCGAACTGGTGCACGCTGAAGTCGCCCCTGAGCCCCTCGCGGAACTTGTTCTGCACGAATTGCCGCCAATCGGGGTCTATCAGCTTAAAGGTGTCGAAATCGGTCCCGACTATCTCCCCCGCCTCGTACCCGAATATCTCCTCGAAGGCGGCATTTACGAATTCGAACTTCCTGTCGAAGATGACAAAGAGCGCGTCGTTCAATTGCTCCAGCCTGGGGAAGTAGTACCCCATCCTTTCGTTCAGCATCCGGATTTCTTCCGCCTGCTTCACTTTGAGTTCTTCAAGATCGGCTACCTGTCTGCGTAAAAAGCCCAATTCGCCTATAAGCTGCTTTTTAGTCTTATTCTCGTCCTTCATATTTCCTTCACCTTTCGCCTTAGCCCGACTCGGTATTAGATTCTTTTCTTTGAAATCGCTTATATCACAATATTTTATAAATCACCTTAAACAAGCCCGCCGCAAAACCGGACGGCACGGTTCTAAATCTCCCGCGTCAACCCTTCCAAAGGGGGCGGATCACGGCTATTTCCCTTTTGTTATCCCCGTCTTCTCCATCAAATCGTACAGGGACGGCCGGCTGACACCCAACTCGGCGGCCGCCTTCGTGAGGTTGCCCTGATGCCTGTCGAGCGCTTTCTGGACCATTTCCCTCTCCAGGTTCTCCCGAGCTTCTTTCAGAGTTATATCGACGATCGCCGGGTTGGAGAAGCTCAATTCCATGTCTTCCGGCTTCACCTTCGACCCCTCGGCCATAATGACCGCCCTCTTGACCCGATGCTCGAGTTCCCGCACGTTGCCGGGCCACTCGTAATGCTCCATCGCGAGCACGGCCTGGCTGGTAAAGCCGGTTATGCGCTTTTTGCTCTCTTTGGCGAAACGCCTGAGAAAAGACTTCGCCAGCAGGGTAATGTCTCCCCCGCGCTCGCGCAGCGGCGGCAGTTCGATATGGATAATGCCAAGCCGGAAGAAAAGGTCTTCGCGGAACGAGCCCGTCTGGACCGCGCTCTTCAGGTCGCGGTTAGTGGAAGCGAGGACGCGGGCATCCACAATTATTTGTTCACGGCCTCCGATGCGCTCGAGCGTCTGGTCCTGGAGGAAGCGCAACAGCTTCACCTGAAGGGGCAAAGGCATGTCGCCGATTTCATCAAGGAGCAGGGTCCCCTTATGGGCGTACTCGATCCGGCCCTTCCTCTGCACGTGGGCCCCCGTGTAAGCGCCCTTTTCATGGCCGAACAGCTCCGCCTCCAGGAGGCTCTCCGGAATGGCGCCGCAATTGATCACGACGCACTGGCCCTTGACCCGATAACTCAGGTTATGAATAGCTTTGGCCACAAGCTCCTTGCCCGTGCCGCTCTCGCCTGTAATGAGGACCGATGCGTCGGATTTGGCGACTTTCCTGATAATGGAATATATCTCCTGCATCCTGGGACAGCTCCCGATCATGCCCTCGAAGGTGCCCTCGTCGGCATGCCGGGTGAACCTTTCCCGCTCGAGTTCGGCGACGTGGAAGGCCCGTTTTATGACTATGCCGAGTTCGTCCACCACGATCGGTTTGAAGAAAATGTCGTAAGCGCCCTGCTCGACGGCGCGGATCGCGTGTTCCTTTTCGGCCCGGCCGGTTATGATAATTATCTTCGCCATATGGTTCTCGCCCAGTATATCGGACAGCGTGTTGAAGCCCTCCTCGACTCCCGCCGGCTCCGGCGGCAGGCCCAGGTCAAGGGTGACAACGGCAGGCCTCTCCTTCCGGTAGTGCTCCAAAGCCGTTTTCCTGTCCTCCGCCAGCAGCACATCGTAGTCCTGCATGAACGCCCACTTCATCTGGGTGCGGAGGTCTTCATCGTCATCCACCACGAGCAGTTTCGGTTTGACGAGTTCCACTTCCTTTTTCTGCATCTCTTCCTTGATCATTTCACTTTTCATGTCTCAACCCCTGATAGGCAGTAACACTCTGAACGTAGATCCCTTCCCCTCTTCAGTATCCACCTCTATTCTGCCGCCATGGCCCTCCACGATTGTCTTGCAATCGAAAAGGCCTATTGCCATGCCTTTCTGCTTCGTTGTCTGGCAAGGCCTGGACAACTGGCGTTCAACAAATTCCCTCTTCATTCCGCAGCCCTGGTCGGCCACGGAAAATTCGACCCATTTATCGCTCTGGCCGGTGCGAACGACAATGCCGCCGTTTGCGGAGGCCTCCTGGGCATTGATCAGCAGATTATCAAGCACCTTTTTCATCTCGTTCTGGTCCATCAGCACCGGCGGAACGGCCGTGAGCTCCATGCGGACGGGTGTTTTCATAAAGCCGTTGAGGGAAGCCACGCACTGCTCTATGAACTCCTTCAGGTCCGATTCGCGCAGCTGGAGGTCGAGCTTCTGGCTTACCAGCGACAGCCTGCCGCTCATCGTGTTTATCTTCTGCACGCTCTGGGAGATGGTGCGCAGGGCGTCTGCGCGGAACTCCGGGTTGTCGAGATACTTGGGCAGGTTCTGCGTCACAAGCGAAAGCTTGTTTGCGAGGTTCTTGAGATCATGGATGAAGAACGCCGACATGTTCTGGAAAGCCTCCATTTCGCGGGCCTGCCTGACTCGCTCGGACAATTCCAGGTTGAGCAGCAGGGCCGCTGCCTGGTCGGCAAGGGTCTTGAGCAGCTCGGAATCCTCGAATGACAGCGATTCGTAATATACTTTCGAACTCAGGGTCATGATGCCGACGAGCCGCCCGGAAGCGTGCATCGGCACGCAATACCGGATCCGGCCCTCTATGGTCTCGTCTTCATATGATTCAACCAGGTCGCTGACCCAGTCATCTTCGTGCCGGCCCAGGTCCACCGGCATTTCCTGGTCGGCCATGGCGCGGATGAGCTTGTCACCCCTGCCGCCGGCAAACTTCACCTTCCCTGCCTGTAAGGCTGTCAATACCGTGGACCCGCCGAAAGAGAGAGTCTCCTGCTTTTCGTCGACAAGCCAGATCGTGACCGACAGGATCTCCAGGCTCTTGGAGATAAGCTTTACGATTTCCCCGCACAGGTCCGTGATGTTTGTGACCGATGCGGTCTGCTCGGTGAATGTTTCCCAGATGTTCTGATAATCGTAAATGGGGCGTTTGAAATGGTGGCTGATGAAGCGCTTCCGTCTGATCCGCATCCGGTCCGAGAGCAGGAAAGCCCCCAAACCGAGCACGCCCAGGAAGATCACGAAAATCGTGATGTTGAAATTCGCGAGCGACCCTATCCTGTAGCTGAGCCATGACAGGGATGCGACCAGGATGAAATACACCCCGATGATCAGGACCGTTAGGGAATTGTATAAAAACTTATGGGAGAGGTAAACCGAGACTTCCAGGGGATTGCCGCGGAACAGCGAACCGCTGACCAGGATATTTGCAACCAGAATGGCGCCCACATTCAGGATTTCAAGGTTCGTCTCAATGCTGCGGAAAAGCACGTACTGGCTGTCCAGAAAAAGCTTGATCAGAAAAATGCCGCCGATGCCCAGCAGCATGAATTTTATCTGCCACCTTGTGTGCCCCGTGGAGTGCCGGAGCGTCCTCTCCAGGTTCATGATAATCATGATGGAAAAAACGACGGCGCAAATATGCCACAAATAGCCGGACCAGCCCAGGGGCACTACGAATCCGGTCTTTGCTGCGAGGATGCGCCCGGTGAAAAAACTCTCCTGGAAAAACAGGACCATGACTACCGGAACTATGAATGCCAGAGCAATGATCCACTTCCATCTGGAAACGAGCTCGGAATAGTTGGACCGCGCGAAGATAATGCTGAAGAGGAGCCACGTCCCGAAGAGGAATGATTCGACCACCTGGTTGGCCACTATCCAGAATGCAAATTT
>CAZKYN010000180.1:0-7370 GCA_964556675.1 uncultured Syntrophaceae bacterium | reverse complement strand
CGGGCCCGTCGGCGTTTCCCGCATTCTCGCACCTTATTTGCCCGCCCCCCGGATCGTATTCAAGGGAGACGTATATAAATGGATAAGCGATTATCCGGACAGCATCGGCCGTGTCCGGGCCTTTTACGGCAACTTCAACGTCATGGTCAAGGCTTATGCCTATATCAGATCGCTGGGGGCAGCTGGGTTGAGGAACGTAAGCGAGGCGGCCGTCCTCAATGCAAATTACATCAGGCAGCGTCTTGAACCTTTTTACGAACTTGCATATAAGAGGACCTGCATGCACGAATGCGTTTTCACGGGAAATAGACAAGTGCGCGAAAGCGGTGTCCACACCTCTGATATAGCCAAACGCCTCCTTGACTACGGCTATCATCCGCCGACGATCTATTTCCCGCTGATCGTGCCGGAAGCGATAATGATCGAGCCCAACGAAACCGAAAGCAAAGAGACGCTTGATGCTTTTTGCGATGCAATGATAAGAATAGCCGAAGAGGCGCGTAATAATCCCGATTTGCTTAAATCGGCGCCTTTGACTACTCCCGTCAGGAGGCTCGATGAGGTGAAAGCCGCCCGTGAACCTGATGTCTGCTGGGGATGTAAATAGAATATGGCAATCGACAGTATCTTGAATTTATCAAAGCAGGACCTTGTGGCAAGGCTCTGGCAAGCCGAACCCCAGATTAAGAAAATCCTTGCCAACTCAAGGCATGTTGAAGAAGCCCGGTTCATGATTTTCGATTACCTCAACCGGCTGGAACGCGATCTCTACAACATGAAATCCGACACATATTTTGTGAACCTTAATATTGTCGAGAAGCGCAACGCCAAGGAATGCATCCGCGTCCTGTCGAATACAATGAGGACCGAAAACGAACACCTGACCAGGGTTTCTCCTCTGGAATGTCTTTGCGACCTGGCACGGGGAGTGGAGGGATCATTGGACAAAGTAACCAAATCCTTCCTGTGCGAATACATTGCCTTGTTTCGCGGAATTACGGGGAAAACCGGGAAGCACTCGCGGGAGCACGTTATCCGCCCCGTCGAGGGCAGGGAGGCAGGCAAGGTCCGCTCCGGTCAGCTTGACGAGCTTGCATCCCTGATCAAGCGGTATTTTCGCCGGTACCGCACCGGACTGGACCGAAGCCTGATCAAGCAGCGGAACAGCTTGAAAAAAGATATCCTGAAATATTTCAAGAGCAATGACACGGATTGGGCGGATTACATGTGGCACATGAAACACCTCGTCCGCGACCTCAACACCCTGCGCTCCCTTGTCACGCTTGAACCCGATGAAATCGAAGGCCTGGAACTCGCGGAAGCAAACCGCATCCCATTCCAGATCACCCCGTATTACCTCGCCCTGTTTAACAAATCCGGCAGGAATGAATATGACAGGCAGGTCAGGGCTCAGGTCCTGCCCAGCCTCAGTTACTGCAATTCGGTAATTGAAAACAGGCAGAAAGACATAGACATGGACTTCATGGGCGAAAGGTCAACAAGCCCAATTGACGGTATAACCCGCAGGTACCCGGAGATCCTGATATTAAAGCCCTTCAACTCATGCCCCCAGATTTGTGTTTATTGTCAGAGGAATTGGGAGATCAAGGGAATCGATGAGGAAGTACAGCTGTCAAGGGAAAAACTTAGCGAAGCCATCGAGTGGATCAGGGGAAATGATAACATCACGGAGGTACTTGTGACAGGGGGCGACCCGCTCACGCTTGACAACAAGTACCTCGACTGGCTGCTTGGTGAAATTTCGGGCATTGACCACGTTGAGAGGATCCGGATAGGGACAAGAGTGCCTGTTACTCTTCCTTTCCGTATTAATCCCGAATTCCTTTTCATCCTCTCCAAGTACCACGAGTGGGGGAAGAGGGAGATTGCCATAGTCACTCATTTCGAACATGCCTCGGAGATGACTCCGGAAGCGCTCGAAGCCATAAAGAACATAAAAAAAATGGGCATCAATGTCTATAATCAGCAGGTATTCACATATTACAACAGCAGGAGATTCGAGACGGCCCTTCTCCGCAGGACATTGAAACTGTGCGGCGTCGACCCGTATTATGCATTCAGTACTAAAGGCAAAGAAGAGACAGTGGACTTTCGCGTGCCGATCGCCCGGATAGAACAGGAGAGGCGCGAAGAGGCGCGGCTTCAGCCGGGCCTCGTCCGCACGGACGAGCCGGTCTTCAACGTTCCGCGGCTGGGAAAATCCCACCTGCGTGCCTGGCAGGACCACGAAGTAATAATGATACTGCCGGATGGACGCCGGATTTACAGGTTCTATTCCTGGGAGGTGAGGCTCGTAACATCTCTTGACTATCTATACACGGACACTTCCATTTACGATTATCTCGAGCGCCTCGCCAAAGACGGTGAGAACGTCAATGACTACCGCTCGATCTGGTATTATTTTTAATTTCGTATGCGGCCCAAAAGAAAACCTGAATGGCTGAGGGTTAAAATACCCTCAAGCCCTGAATTCTATTACGTAAGAGAAATCCTCGAAAAGCACGGCCTCAACACGGTCTGCAAGGAGGCGCGCTGCCCCAACATGGCGGAGTGTTTCGAGGCGAAGACCGCCACATTCATGATCCTCGGCGATATATGCACCCGCAACTGTCTCTACTGCAACGTCCGCCATGGACGTCCCCCCGACATAGATCGAGATGAGCCGCGGCGGGTTGGAAAGGCTGCGCGGGAACTCGGCCTCAAGTATATTGTAGTGACATCCGTGACCAGGGATGATCTGCATGATGGGGGGGCGGAAATCTTCGCAGAGACCGTGGCAGCTCTCAAAAGGGAAATCCCCGGGTGCCGGGTTGAGGTCCTCATTCCGGACTTAATGGGCGAACTCCGTGCCCTGGGTAAAATAATTTCCGCCGGACCGGATGTTATCAATCACAATTTAGAGGTCGTCGAACGGCTTTACGCCAAGGTTCGGCCACAGGGCAGCTTTGAAATTTCGCTGAATATTTTAGATACGGTGAGAAGATCTGGAATTATTACGAAGTCGGGATTTATGGTCGGCTTGGGAGAAGGTTGGGCAGATATCATGGGATTACTTGAAAAACTCTCGGCCGCAGGATGCCGGATAATCACTATCGGCCAGTATCAGCAGCCGACTGCGAGCCACGTACCCGTTGAAAAATATTACAGCCCGGAGGAATTTCTCAAGCTCAAGGAAGCCGCCCTGTCGATTGGTTTCAGGAATGTTGAATCAGGACCGCTTGTCCGCAGCTCGTATAAAGCATCCTATATTGTCTGATGTTTCCGAGATTTGGTTCCGGCCGGACCCTCCTGAACTTCTACATGAAAATATTATAGAAACTGAAATCCTTCAGGCCCAATATCTCCCTGGCTTCCGAGGTGCTCGCCGGTTCGCGGCCGTATTCCCTCGCAATCCGGACGATTCTTCTTACAAACTGGGCATTGTTCCTTGCCTGGACTCCTTGATCGTAATAGACGTTGTCCTCCATCCCCACGCGGATATGTCCTCCCATGATCAGCCCCATCATAGACATGGGCAAATGCCCTTTTCCTATGCCGATCACGGACCAGGTGGATTCAGCCGGGATATGCTCGAGCAAATGGAGCAGTGATTTAGGCGTTGCCGGAGCGCCCCATGGCGTGCCGAGCACGAACTGGAAATGCAGGGGCGCCACCAGCTTACCTTCCTCGAGCATCCGCAGGGCCGTTACTATCATGCCTGAATCAAAGATTTCTATTTCGGGCTTCACGCCTTTGTCTTTCATGATCTCCGCGGCCCTGCCCAGGAATTCCGGAGTGTTGATGAAGACGCTTCCGCCCAGGTTAATGGAGCCTGCATCAAAAGAGGCCAGCTCGGGATTCAAAGCGAGTGGGCCCAGCCTCTCCTCCACGGGCAGGTTCCTTCCCGGAATTCCGCTGGTGGTGAGACTCAGGATCAGGTCGGTTTCTTTTCGGAGTTTCTCGACCACCTGCCGAAAGAGTCCCAGGTCCTGGGTCCCCTGGCCCGTCCGGGGGTCTCGGACATGGATGTGCGCAATCGAGGCGCCTGCTTCCCAGCACTCGACGGCTGATTGGGCGATCTCCTCCGGTGTTATGGGAATATGGGGCGCGGTCTGTCGTGTTATCCGGCTGCCTGTGATTGCCGCTGTGATAATTACCCTGTCCATTTTCCTCCCGGTCTTGTATATGCCCGATCAGGCCAGATTGTGTTCTTTTGTAATTTCCTTGATCGACGCATCCAGGATCGAAACCAGAAAATCGATCTGGTCCTCGGTGATTATGAGAGGCGGCGCAATCAGGATGTGGTCGCCGCGGATGCCGTCTGCCCCCCCGTTTCCCGGGTAAGTTATGATGCCCATTTCGAAGGCCCGGTTGGCGATAAGCGCATTGACCTTCAACTTGGGGTCGAATGGATCCTTTGTTTTTTTATTACATACCAATTCCACTCCCGCAAAAAGGCCCAGTCCCCGGACATCGCCGACAATCGGGTTGTCCAGCAACGAGTTGAGCTTATCGAGCAGATACAACCCCAGTTTGGCAGACCTGGAAACGAGATTGTTTTTCTCTATGAAATTCAGGACTGCCAGGCCGATCGCGCATGATTGCGGGTTCTGGCCGTAAGTGAAGCCGTGAATGAAATTTCCTGTCCCGGACTGTATTGAAGAATGGATCTTTTCGTCGGTGATTACACTATACAGGGGAGTGTAGCCGCTCCCCAGACCCTTGGCGCACACGATCATATCCGGTTCGCTCCAGTGGTCCATTGCGAAATTCTTTCCCGTCCGGCCCAGGCCGGTCATGACCTCGTCCGCAATCAGCAGCACATCGTATTTACTGCAAATTTCCCTGATCCGGGGGAAGTACCCCGATGGTGGCACAAGTACCCCGGCAGTAGCACCGACCACAGGTTCCGCAATGAAGGCCGATACGGAATCCGGTCCTTCGTACAGGATGGTTTTCTCCAGGTCTTCCGCGCATTCCAGGCAGCATTTCCCGGGTTCCGACCCGAAAGGGCACCGGTAGCAGTAAGCCGGCGCAATATGCGGCGTATGTTTCAGCAAAGGCTGATGGTACTTGCGCCTTCCTGTGTGTCCGCTTAACGCCAGGGCGCCGAGCGTATTGCCGTGGTAACTCGTCCAGCGCGAAATAACCTTGAATTTTGTTCCGGCCCCGCGGTCCACCTGATACTGCCTGGCCATCTTAACCGCAGTCTCAACCGCTTCGGACCCCCCCGAAACGAAATAAACCCGGTTCAAACGCGCCGGGGCCATTGCCGAAAGCTTGTCGGCAAGTTTCATGGCCGGCTCACTGGTGAAGTGGGTGCCATGGGTAAACGAAATCTTTTCAGCCTGCTCGAGCATGGCCTGCCTGATCTCCTTTATGCCATGGCCGATTAGAACCACCGCTGCTCCTCCCGAACCGTCAAGGTAACGCTTGCCTTCGGTATCGAATATATATACGCCCTCGCCCCGGTCCACGGTGGGGTAATATTTATTGGGGTTCCTGTAAAATATGCGGTCCTGATTTTTCTTTGCGCTCATCGATCCTCCTTGAGCCTGGAAACAGCCAATTAGAAAGAAAATCCTGTCGACGGTCAAGTAAAAAAGCTGCGAAAATACAAAGGTTAGGCTTAGAAAATGTCCGTCCATATGATATTACTTTGCATAGGGAAATGCTCAAATTGAGGAGAACGGAATGTATGATCTTGTAGTAATCGGCTCAGGGCCGGGCGGACATGCTGCCGCAGTGTCGTCCGCTCAGCTCGGGGCGCGGGTTTTGATAGTAGAAAAAAGCGGCTGGGGGGGAACATGCACCAACAACGGTTGCGTTCCGACAAAAGCCCTGCTGGCATGCAGTCGCAGCTTCGCGGGACTTGGAAAACTTAAGCGACTGGGGGTATCCGTAACCGGAACTTACGATTTCGCGGCAATGAAACGCCATCAGAACCAGATCGTCAGGACAGCGGCGCTGGGTGTCAAAAAATCCCTGGAAGACGCGGGCGTGGAGATGAGACAGGGGCTCGCCCGCATCACATCTCCGGGAAAAATCTCAATTAATTCAAGCGAGGCCATAGAGTCGCGCAATATACTGATCGCCTGGGGGGGGATGCCCCAAATACCGTCCGGATTCGAAATCTCCGGGCGGATTCTGACCTCTGACGGTTTCCTGGCCCTGGGTGAACTGCCGTCGTCAGCTGTTATTATCGGCGGGGGCGTGATCGGCCTGGAGTTCGCCTCATTTCTATCCCAGCTTGGATCGAAAGTAGCCATTATCGAATTTCTGGACCGGATTCTGCCATGCGAGGAGCCTGAAGCTTCTGCTTTCCTCGATAAGGAGTTAAGGAAAACCGGCGTAGATATCTATTGCTCCACCAGGGTTGAAAATATAGCGGCCAGTCAGGATTCAGTTAAGGTGAACGCCAGTCAAAACGATAAAAAAATAGATATTACAAGTACATACGCGTTGATCTGTACGGGTCGAAAGGCCCTCTTGAACACGGAAGAACTTGATTCCATTGGGATTGCATACAGCAGTAAAGGGATAACTGTCGATGAGAATTCAATGACTAATGTTTCCGGAATTTACGCCCTGGGTGACGTGACAGGGGGGGCCCTCCTGGCCCACAGGGCCTCCTGGCAGGGAAAAGCCCTGGCGCATAGACTCTTCGGGGATGGTTCAGTCAAGTATTCTGAGGCCGCGGTGCCTTATGTCTGCTACACCGATTCCAATGTAGCCCGGGTCGGTCTGACAGAGTCGGATGCCAAAGCTTCTTATCCGAACCTGGAGAAATTCTCTTTTGAATACGCCGCCAATACATATGCAAGGATAGAACTGAAAGCCAGCGGCTTCGGCAAATTGCTATTCGGAAATGGCCGACTTGTCGGGGCCACCCTCGTCGGGGCAGAAGCTGCGGAAATGATTGCCCCTTTGGGCCTCGCCGTCGCAAACGGACTGGGAAAAGCGGAATTTAAGAAATGGATTATTGCGCACCCGACCTTGAGTGAGATGATAAACCCTTTATGAAACCAATTCGGCTCGTTTGCTTGATCCTTTTAGTAGTGGCATTGATATATGCCATCTGCCCGTATGCCAACTCGGCCGAGCAATTCGCCGCGCCGGTCCGCTCCTGCAGCATAGTATGTGAATATCCCCATGATTCCGCAGCCTTTACCCAGGGACTGGTTTACCATAAGGGCTTTCTGTACGAGGGCACGGGACTGAACGGTTCCTCCTCACTGCGCAAAGTGGAACTAAAAACCGGCCGGGTTGTGAGTAAAAAAGACTTGCCCGCCCGGTACTTCGGCGAGGGCATAGCGATTCTGAAAGGCAGGATTTTTCAGCTCACATGGCGTTCCCGCGTGGGTTTCGTT
>CAZKYN010000179.1:0-7403 GCA_964556675.1 uncultured Syntrophaceae bacterium | reverse complement strand
GCCCGGTCGCGGGTGTACTCCTTGAGCGCCTCGCGGTGTGCAGCCACAGCCTCTTCGAGACGTTCCGCGCCGCCCTCGCGTCCGCCAAGGGTGCCAAGCACAGCGCCCAGGTTGTTCTGGGTCATGGCCCATTGAAGCGGCACCCGGTCGCGGGCGTTCTCCTTGAGCGCCTCGCGGTATGCAGCCACAGCCTCTTTGAGACGTTCCGTGCCGCTCTCGCGTTTGCCAAGGGTGCCGAGCGCGTTACCCAGGTTGTTCTGGGTTGCAGCCCATTGAAGCGGCGCCCGGTCGCGGGTGTATTCCTTGAGCGCCTCGCGGTATGCGGCCACGGCCTCTTCAAGACGTGCCGTGCCGCTCTCGCGTTCGCCAAGGGTCCTGAGCGCGTTGCCCAGGCTGTTCTGGGTCATGGCCCATTGAAGCGGCGCCCGGTCGCGAGTTTTTTCCTTGAGCGCCTCGCAGCATGCGGCCACGGCCTCTTCGAGACTCTCCGTGCCGCTCTCGCGTCCGCCAAGAGTGCAAAGCGCGTTGCCCAGGTTGCTCTGGATCACGACCCATTGAAGCGGCGCCCGTTCGCGGGTGCACTCTTTGAGCGCCTCGCGGTATGCGGCCACAGCCTCTTTGAGCCGTTCCGTGCCGCTCTCGCGTCCGCCAAGAGTGCAAAGCGCGTTGCCCAGGTTGTTCTGGGTCATGGCCCAGTCAAGCGGCGCCCGGTCGCGGGTGTACTCCTTGAGCGCCTCGCGGTGTGCAGCCACAGCCTCTTTGAGCCGTTCCGTGCCGCTCTCGCGTCCGCCAAGGATGCCGAGCACAGCGCCCAGGTTGTTCTGGGTCATGGCCCAGTCAAGCGGCGCCCGGTCGCGGGTGTACTCCTTGAGCGCCTCGCGGTATGCAGCCACGGCCTCTATTAAAGGTTCATTGTTGCCGCTTTGTTCTCCAAGAACCCGAAGGGCATCGGCGAAGATGATACGGGTGCGGTTTTGCGCATCGGCGTTCCAGCCTGGCCTGTGCGCGCTTGCACGCAAGAGGGTACGCACACGGTCCGTGAAGGGCTTCAATTGACCTGCGACACAGTGCCCTTCCCTGGCGCGAAACTCTGCATCATACGAAACCATGACCAGGGCCAGTATCTGCGACAGATCCGACCAGAACACCTCCGGCAACCGGAGCTGATCTTTCATAAGAGGAGCGTCATAGCGCCGCGGCTCCCACTGGCTTCCCCGGGATGCGGTCCAGTAGAGCTTGGGGACAGCCTGGCCGCTGTATCGGATAATCGTCCCCCAGATGAGCACGGAAGCACCGCTTTGCTTCAGATATCCGGAGGCCTTTTCAGATCCACGCTTCTCCTGCTCTTCAGGCACCGGGCCTTCCAGGGGGATGGTCCGGTCGACCATAAGGAGCTGCGTCCCTTCGAACTCCCTGATTGACTCCTTGATCAGATTCTCATACTCGCGATTCGCATCGTTCTCCAGGTGAGCAACCATAATGGAAAAGCGGTTGGGATCGGCTTTCGGAATCGGCCCTCGGGTTAACTTGTCCAGAACCTTCGGAACGCCCGGCCATTTTTGCACCTTGTCCCAATTCTTGTAGCAGTAAAAGGCTGCCCCGATAAGGGCAAGCAGAATGCCGGGAATGCCGTAGCGGTGGGATACCCACTCCCTAATCAGATCATACGCCTTTCCGAAGTCCCCCATCTGCTCATCACTCCCCTCTGCGACAAGACAACGAGCGCAATTCCCGGGAAACGGGTAGTCAATATTCGGTTAACGTACTTACTTATTCCCTGCGATACCTGCGAATTTAGCCTTATGCTCTCCGCGCCAAACAGGAATCTGGTAGGGATTGAACAGGGTTCTGATTTATTGGGACCAGGAGGGTATTTATATCTTTTAGCTAATTATTTCAACTCATTTAGGAGCAAGCCGGGAGAACCCGGCGCGCCGGAAAAGCCCGCCGGAATCCTGCCCCGGCACCGCTCCCTGGCCGTGAAAGTCCGGAGCCCCCAAATCACCCGCCAGGGTATTGCAACAATTCGAATTAAAAAGAAATATTCGTTTATGTATAATACACACCCATATTGCTTTACACAAATTACTTTGTAGATATTCCATTAGAGGAAAAATGCAACCCTTTGAACTGAAAAAACTTCCCATCCCCATTAATGGCGTCCAACGGGTATCGCTGGTCCCGATGGTTGGCAGGGCAACCCGTTCCTGGCCGTGAAAGTCCGGGCTGCAAAACCATTCACCTGTGTATTGCAACGATTTGAATTGAAAACTGATATTCATTTGTGTATAATGGAGACGTGAATTGCTTTACACAAATCGATTTGTAGCTATTACATTGGATGGAAAATGCAACCCTTTGAACCGCAACAACTTCCCATCCCCATTGATGGGGTCCAGTGGGAATCGCTGGTCCCGTTGGTTGGCAAGGCAACCCGCTCCCTGGCCTATTACGATGGAATTCTGTATGGCATTGCCAACCCCGACGTCCTTCTTTCCCCCCTCACCACCCAGGAGGCCGTCCTGTCCTCAAAGATCGAGGGAACGCAGGCCACACTTGGCGAGGTGTTGAAATTCGAAGCCGGCGCAGCGCCCGCCGAAGAATCCCGCCTCCAGGACATTCAGGAGATCATCAATTATCGGGGAGCCATGCGGCGCGCGGAACAGGAACTCAAAGAACGGCCCTTCTCCCTGAATCTCCTTAAAGACATCCACATGATCCTTCTCGACGGCGTGCGGGGGAAATTCAAGGCCAGGGGACAATTCCGCACCACACAGAACTGGATTGGAATCTCCGGCACCCCGATCGAACAGGCGCAATTCATCCCTCCTGTGCCCTCAAAAATGACGGAATCGCTTTACGACTGGGAGAAGTATTATCATTTCAATCGCCCCGATCCGCTGGTGCAGCTGGCGATCATCCATGCGCAGTTCGAACTGATCCACCCATTTCTCGACGGCAACGGCCGCCTGGGCCGCATGATCGTCCCGCTTTTCCTTTTCGAAAGGAAATTGATCTCCAGTCCCGTGTTCTATATCTCCGCCTACCTCGAGAGCCACAGGGACGAATACGTAAGCCGTCTGCAGTCGTTGAGCGGCAGGACCCCCCTCGCATGGACGCAATGGATCGGATTCTTTCTCGGCGCGATGGACGAACAGGCGCGGGAGAATACCAGGAAGGCGCAGGCCATCATCGATCTGTACAATCAATTGAAGGGCAGGATCATCGATCTGACCCATTCGCAATACGCGGTGCCGCTTTTGGATTGCCTGTTCGACCAGCCTGTTTTTACAAGCTCGCAATTCGACAATCGCCCCGGGATGCCCAGCAAGCAAATGGTCATGAATATGCTGGGCCGCCTGAAAGAATCGGGGATACTAAAGGTGCTGCGGGAAGGAAGCGGGCGCAGGCCCCAGATGCTGGCTCTTGCCGAACTTGTCAACATTTGCGAGGGATCGGCGATTCTCTGAGTACGATACCCAAACCGATGCGCTTACATTTCGCAGTTCATGCCGATCGCTGCTCGCGCCTGCAGCAAATCCAGCCGGTCGCACCTTCTGCCGATCGCGGCTCGCCCCGGCCGCAGGCCCGACGGGCGGCGCTTGCGCTTGTCCAGTTGGACGGAGGGGTATCCGCGTGCCGGTCTCAACCCCCACCTTCCCCGGCTACGGGCACTGGATTTCCATCTTTTCGATCAGGCAGCAGCTCTTCCTGTCCGTCCGCACCAGCCGGCACTGCGTCGGCCTGGCGTTGACATCGAGCGTCACGGTGACTGCATCCGTGTAGGCGCCAGCGTCCATGCACCACAGCTTGACCATCGGGCACCACCGGCCCGGGGCATAATGGGAATTGATCGCGTAATCGGCCGTCCAGGTCGATCCCGGGCTGATGTCGTGTTGACCCCCTTCGGGCCACCCGCAATCGTACGAGTAAGTGCATCTCAAGGTCCGGTTGATCGTGTTGATCAGCAATACGCTGTCGCTCGCCGCACAAGCGCTTCCCCCGTCCGCAAGGATGACGGCCGCCGCGCAAAGGCCGGCCAGAAGGATACCGCATGCTGCAAATCCTTTTCTACGCCACATCGTTTCCTCCATTGACAGTGGTTTCTGGCTGTCCGTGATTCCGGTGCGTCTTCAGGGCGTGCCCGTCCGCACGCGGCAGTTCGCCAATCCGTCGCTGCCCTTTTGCCCGTATTCCTCGACGGTGATGTTGACGTTCCAGCAGCAGGTGGCGCCGCGGTCCACGCCATCGGACGACCCAGTCCCGAGACAGTTGATGTAATAGGCGAATTTTCCGCTCGGCTGTCGGCAAAAGGGGGTGTAGATATACAGGATGTCCAGGCAATATCCCCCCCTCATGCTGACGTCCACCGATTGCTTGGACTGCACGTCCACCGTGTCGATGGAGCTCCAATCTCCCGACGCGGAATACACCCCCGCCTCGATCCTGTTGGCCGTCTGATTGTACACCTTGAAATACCACGCCCACGTCGTCGCCGGCACCGCCATGGAGACGACGAACAGGGCCGCGGCAAACGCCAGTGCGAACCTCTTCATGGACACCTCCTTCACCATCGCTCGATTCATCGCCCGATCGCGCTCGATCGTCCGCTTCCCCTTCCCTGCCCGGCATCCGCGAACCCGGCATCGGTGAACCACGCCTTTGACCGCGGCCCTCAGGGCATCGCGGCACACGTCATTGCCGGCTTCCCCGAGCCCCGCTCTGGCCCGCCGCGCCCTCGTTCTGCAGCTTCATCGGGGCAATACAAGGAGTTATGCTCCGCCGGACGGAAACAAAAAACCCCGTTGCTCGAAAGCAGCGGGGTTTTACCGGCCAGCCCATATTTCCGCCCGGTACGATTGCGCCGGACGAAACATCCAACGGCTTCTTGATCATGCGGCCCTCTTATCACCATTTAAGACCGAAGTCCAGCACCGGGACAGGCGGCACAATTTAGTTCCGATTCCCCCCGGCGCGAGACGATTCTGTGCCGCCCCGCCTCCACCCGTATCAGCTATCCGGTCGGAATTTAAGGAACATTACAATGGCAGGGCGATTGCATCGATCATTTTGGTTTTACCTGCCAAAACTGCTTTTGTGAAGCTATGAAGATGAAGAGACTGCACATCATCAAGGTTGGAAGCACCTATGCCTCCATAGCCAGGCGTTACGGTGATTTCGACGCCTGGACCGCGGCGGCCCTCGGCCCCCTGGGCACGGAGGCCCGCGTCGTAGACGCCGAGCACGGCGCCGCGCTGCCGGCCGCGGAGGACTGCAGCGGCGTGGTCATCACGGGGTCGCACGCGATGGTGACGGATGATCTTCCCTGGAGCACCGGCATCGAAAGATGGATACCGCCGCTGATCGAGGCCGGGGTCCCTGTCCTGGGGATCTGCTACGGCCACCAGCTCCTGGCGCGGGCCATGGGCGGGCGGGTCGGCTATCACCCCCTGGGCGAGGAAATCGGCACCGTGGAAATCAATCTCCTCGATGGCAGTGCCGACGACCCGCTGTTCGGGTCGTTCCCGCCGTTCTTTTTCGCTCATGTCGCGCATTCGCAGACGGTCCTGAGCCTGCCGCCGAACGCCACGCCGCTGGCGGCAAACGCCCATGAGCCGCACCACGCCTTTAGGCTCGGCGATAGCTGCGCCTGGGGCGTTCAGTTCCACCCCGAGTATGACGAAACCATCATGCGGCTGTACATCATGGCGCAGTCGGGCGAACTCATGAAGGAGGGACGGGACGTCCTGGAACTGATGGTCGAGGTCTCGGAAACGCCGGTGGCCGCAAAGACGCTCACGAACTTCGCCCGAATCGTCCAGGAACAGGAGGCCGGCCCGGCGCGGTAAAAAAACCCAGAGATCCCGCCGCCGCCGGATATCCACCTTGCGGGCATTGCACCGACCCGGGTGGCGGGGCGTTTCCCATGCCCCGGAACACTCAGAAAAAGAACTTGACAAACCTTTTGTGTGGTATTATTTATACCACATGTGGTAAGCATAGTACCACACCAGGTTAATGATTAAACCATAAGGAGGGGAAAGGAGAAGAAAGGAGAAAGGGGGAAGGAGGAGAGATGTTCGGTGAATTTGTTAAGCAAAGGAGGATCGCCAGAAACATCACCCTACGAAAATTCTGCCAGGCTATTGAATGGGACGCCAGCAACTGGAGCAAGATTGAAAGGGGCCTGCTTGCACCGCCCCAAGATGAAGAGAAGTTGGGACGCATCGCAGCGGTAATCGGCATCAAACAAGGGTCGGAGGACTGGCAGTCCATGAAGGATCTGGCCCGCCTTGGGATGCAAAAGCTCCCTGATGACATAGCGGCGGACAGAAGAATCGTGAACGCGTTGCCCTTGTTTTTCAGGACGGTAAGGAGTGACAAACCCACAGCGGAGGAATTGGACAGGCTCATAGATCTGATCAAGAAGGAGGACTAGGCATTGAGGCCGGCCGAGTTCAGATGCAAATGGATTAGACGAGAAGAGATATGGGATTGCGCGGAAGGTATCCGTAACCAGTACTGGCCGACAGGGAAACTGCCCGTTGATGTCGAGGCTATCGTGGAAATCACATTAAGGCTCGACATTGAGCCGGTGCCTGGCCTTTATCAGCAGATAGACACGGAAGCTTATCTCCGCTCGGATTTGGCGGGAATCATCGTCGACCATGAACATTATATGAACGAAAAGTACGCCAACCGAATGCGATTCTCATTTGCCCATGAACTCGGCCATCTTTTTCTTCACAAAGATTTTTACACAAGGTTTGTTTTCGAATCGGCGGTGGAATGGAAAGATATCCTCCTGAACCTGCCGGATGCAGATTACAAATATTTCGAATACCAAGCCAACGAGTTTGCCGGCCGTCTTCTTGTGCCGCGCGACTGCCTCATACACGAAATCGAGAATGCCTTAGATACGCTCAGGAGCAATAATCTGTTGGAACATATCAAGTCAGATCCCTATGCCGTTCTCTCGGCAATTTCCACAAGGATAGGCAGGGCATTCGGAGTGTCCTCCGAGGTGATCGAAAAACGGGTAGAGCGGGAACATCTGTGGCCGCCGGCCGTACAAGAAAATACATCAATTTTTCCGGAATGATATTCGTGTAGATTCACCCCTCTCATCCGTCCGCTACACCCTTCGTTCATACCCTTCGTTTTTTGTTGCCCTTCTATTAAAGTATTTCTCTTTATTTTCCTCTTGACTTTTAAAGTCTTTTTCTTTATTCTATCCCCAACGAACATCCTCCAGCCGTCCGCAGCCTTCGGGCCGTGACCGGACAGGGCCGGAGGGCCAAGGCCCCTGCTTGAGCGTTCGACAAGGCCAGTGGGGAACACGGTCGGGCATTTAAGATCCCGGACCTCCCCCGGCACACCGGCGCATCGTGCAGCTCCTCCGG
>CAZKYN010000178.1:6454-7571 GCA_964556675.1 uncultured Syntrophaceae bacterium | reverse complement strand
TAAGAATAACGGAATTCGATTCATATCCATCCTGTGAAATCGTCTGTTTGGTTCGGCAATGAGGTTATGACCCATTTTTTACCCTGTATTTTTTTCGGGAAGGAGCCGCTTCCCGATTTCTTTTTCGGGCATTATAATCCTGGAACATGGTTTGTTACACTTGAGCGGACAGATTTTCTAGAAAGCACACTCGATCTGAATCGGGAAGGAGAGGGATCATGCATAGACGCCGATTTTTGCTGCAAGGTGCCGCCGGAGCAGGAGTCGCCTGGGCAGGCATGGATATCTGGGCCAAACCGAACCTCGTAGCCAAAGAGAAGCGGAAACACTGGGCCTGGATCGGGACCGACGTTCGAACCGGGGCCGAGGAGTGGAAACGCCGGTTCTCGGTTATGCGTCAGGCCGGCGTTGCCGCCGTTCTTCCGGAGGTGTACAACAGCCGCCAGGCGCACTTTCCGAGTAAACGTCTTCCCTCGAAAGACGACTGGCTGGGGACGATTCTGCCTCTGGCGCAGGCGGAAGGAATCGAGGTACATGCCTGGATGTGGTGCATGCCCTGTAACTGGCCGGAGATGCGGGAAAAGCACCGGGACTGGTTTGCCATCAACGGAAAGGGGGAATCGGCTGCGGAAAAGCCGGCCTATGTCGATTATTATCGCTTCCTATGCCCTTCGCATCCGGAGGTAAGGTCTTTTATAGCCGGGACCGTCCGGGAACTGGCCGAAATACAGGGATTGACCGGCGTCCATCTCGACTACATACGCTTCCCGGATGTGATCCTGGCCGAATCCCTCCAGCCTCGATACAAGATCGTTCAGGACCGGGAGTATCCCGACTACGATTACTGTTACTGCAGTCTGTGCCGGGAAGGCTTCCGGAAAAAGACAGGGATCGACATCGGTAAGGAAAAGGACCCGGCCGCCATCGCTGCCTGGAAACAATATCGTTATGACCTGATCACCCGCCTGGTCACCAAGGACCTGGCTCCGGAAGCCCGTCGCCGGCGGAAACAGATCACCGCCGCCGTTTTCCCCAACTGGCAGCATGTCCGCCAGCAATGGTCCCGCTGGAAACTGGATGCCGTCCTGCCCATGCTTTATCACAGTTTTTACCGGAA
>CAZKYN010000178.1:0-6354 GCA_964556675.1 uncultured Syntrophaceae bacterium | reverse complement strand
TTGTTTGACAGGGGGGGCTTCCTGACGTAACATAGTAAGGTTAGGTGAAAAGCACCATAACTTTTTATAAGGAGTAATCTGATGGGTTCCTTTGGAATGCAGGAGTTGCTAATCATTCTTTTGATTGTCGTCGTACTCTTCGGTGCTGCCAAACTGCCGCAGATCGGCAAGGGGCTGGGCGAGGGGATACGCAACTTTAAAAGCGCAGTCAAAGAGGGGAGAGAGGGCAATTCCAACGACCTGGAAAAGAAATAACTCCCTTTTCCCCATTCTTCCGTGCGCAACCGTTACCTGGAATCGGTTTTACCGCAGTCGCTCCCAGGCGAATGCCTGAGGCCTGTTGAGCGCGTGTTCTGGGATCTTCGGCTACGACCCTATCCTCATGAGTAAGAAACAGGGCATGAGGTAATATCGGGTGCGCACATCCCTTCCTTTTTTACTCCCGCCTTCCCTTTGCTGAAAGAAATGCCTAAACCGGAGCATGAGCTGGTTTTGGTGCGTCATGGGCAGGGATCTTTTTTTACCGGAGATTATGATCAGCTGACCTCCCAAGGTGAGGCCCAGTCCACCTTCCTGGGCGACTACTGGGCCGGCCGAGGGGAGCGCTTCACTGCCGTCTTTGCCGGACCCAGGAACCGCCAGCAGAAGACCGCCGTCATTGTCGGCGAGCGCTATCGGGCCGCCGGTCTTCCTTGGCCGGAACCCTCTATCCTGGATGAGCTGGACGAGTTTCATTTTCAGGATCTGATCGATATCTTATTGCCGAAAATGATCGCCGGACACGCTTCCCTGCAGGACCGGTTCCAACGCATGCAGCAGGCAGGGAATCGTGAAGAAGCCCTGGAATCCTTTGCCCCCCTTTTTGAAAAACTCATTTTCGGCTGGATCGACGGGCGATGGAGCGATCCCCGGGTGGAGCCCTGGTCCGATTTTGCCGAACGTGTCCAGCGGGGGCTGCAACGCATGCTGGACGGCTGCAATGGACAACCCTCCCGCATCGTTGCCTTCACCTCCGGAGGGACAATCTCCGTCATCGTGCAGAAAGCCCTGGCGATTCCCGATCGCAAAACCGTGCCTCTAGCCTGGCGCCTGCGCAACAGTGCCTTTTGCGAAGTCTGTTGCCTCGAAAAAACGTTCTATCTGAACAGCTTTAACGAGACCCCCCATCTGCCCTCCTTCGAATGGGTGACCACTATTTAAGGTACCGGAGCAAGAACATGATCGATCTTAGAAGCGACACCGTTACCCAGCCCACTTCGGAAATGCGACGCGCCATGGCCGAGGCCGAGGTCGGCGACGATTACTATGGGGAAGATCCGACCATTCTCCGGCTGGAAAAAAGAGCGGCCGAATTGCTGGGCAAGGAGGCGGCCCTCTTCGTCGCCAGCGGAACCATGGGAAACGTGGTGGCGCTGCTTTCCCAGACCCATATGGGCGATTCTCTGATCTGCGAGCGGCGCTGCCACGTCTTTTCTTTTGAAAGAGGACACCTGAGCGCCCTCAGCGGTCTGTTGCCGATCTGTATCGAAACGACCGACGGACGTATGGATCCGGAACAGGTGCCGGCCGCGGCTTTTGCCGACAGCATACTCCATACTCCTACCCGGATGATCTGCCTGGAAAATACCCATAACATGTGCGGCGGGCGTTGCCTGTCCGTCGAATATATGCATCGTATGCGCCGGGTCGCCGACCGGCTGGGCTGCCTGATCCATGTCGATGGCGCCCGGATTTTCAACGCCGCGGTCGCCCTCAAGGTCTCTGCCGCCGCTCTGGCCCAGGACGCGGATTCCCTGACCTTCTGCCTGTCGAAAGGATTGGCATGCCCCTATGGGGCGTTGCTCGTCGGCAGGAAGGAGATGATCCGGACTGCAAGGGCCAAGCGGCATATGGTGGGCGGCAGCCTGCGCCAGGGAGGGATCATGGCGGCAGCCGGTCTGGTGGCCCTGGATACCATGATCGATCGTCTGGCGGAAGATCACCATCATGCCGCCCTGCTGGCGGAGGGGCTGCAAAAAGCCGGCCTGGCGGTGGACCGGGAATCAGTAGAAACCAATATGGTATTTTTTCGCCTGCCTCCGGATGGGCCGGAACCGGATCTGTTTCTGAGTCGAATCAAACAGGCGGGAATACTCTGCAACCCCCCGCGACAGGGAAACTGGCGCATGGTGACCCATTACGGCATCAGGAAAAACGATATCGAACAGGCGATACAAGGCGTTTTTAAAGCCCTGGAATCGGCAAATAAGGAAGAATAGCCCGTGACGGACTCGCCAAAAGCATTCTTCTCGCAACCAACGAGTCCCATGGTAGGGGCGACCGGCCGGTCGCCCTTGTACCGACACAGCCGTTCTGCCGATGAGCGAGCCGCCGCTCGCCCCGACGAAATCCTTTGTATTTTTTATGGGATATTTTTTCGTTAATCAATTTTTATAGGACCATTAATCTCGATGAGGTCGTAAAAAATCATACGATAGGATTTAGTATTAGCTGTTGTAGGGGCACGGCGTGCCGTGCCCAAAGGAAGCTCCCATCTTATGGGCGCCAGGGCACGGCACGCCGTGCCCCTACTCTGAATATTTTAGAGTCAGTTAAGAAACTCCTGAAAATGAAATTTTTTGCGGCTTAGTCAATCTTAAATCTGCCGTTGGAGGTGAATCTTGTTTTTAGGGAAGAATTTCAAGATCCTGAAGAAGAAGGATCTGACGCCCAATATCTTTACCATGTGGATTGAGGCCGCCGATATCGCCCGGAAATTCGAGCCGGGCCAGTTTCTCATCCTGCGTACGAATGAGGTCGGGGAGCGCATTCCTCTGACCATCGTGGATGCCGATACCAAGGAGGGATGGGTACAGATCCTGGTCCAGGTGGTCGGACGCAGTACCATGGAGATGAGCCAGCTACAGGAAGGGGACACCTTCCTGGATGTGGTCGGCCCCCTGGGCCTGGGGATGCACATCGAGAAGCTGGAGGGGAAATGCATTTGTGTCGGAGGCGGCATCGGCATTGCCCCTCTTTATCCCAAAGCCAAGGCGCTGAAAGAGGCGGGAAATTACATCGTTTCCATCCTGGGGGCGCGAAGCAAGGACCTGCTGATGCTGGAGCAGGAGATGTCCGCCGTCAGCGACGAATGTATCGTCACCACGGATGACGGCAGCTATGGGCGAAAAGCCCTGGTCACCGAGCCGCTCAAGGAAATCCTGGAGAAAGACAAATCGGTGGCCGAGGTTGTGGCCATCGGCCCTCCCATCATGATGAAGTTTGTCTGCCGCACCACCGCACCGTTCCGGGTGAAGACCTGGGTCAGCCTCAATCCGATCATGATCGACGGGACTGGTATGTGCGGTGGATGTCGCGTCACCAGTGAGGGTCAGATCAAATTTGCTTGTGTGGACGGTCCGGTATTCGACGGTCATGGCATCGATTGGGACGAGATGCTCTCCCGTCTGCAGACCTTTTCCGTACAGGAGAACCTATCCAAAGAACATTATTGCCGCGTGAGGAGTTTATGAGCGAGGTGCAGGTAAAGAAGGGACGGGAACGCACGGCCGTACCCATGCCGGAACAGAGGCCGGAGGAGAGGATACACAATTTCCAGGAGGTGCCCTACGGGTATACCGCCGAACAGGCCATACGGGAGGCCCAGCGCTGTTTCCAGTGCAAGGAGGACAAGGCCAAATGCATACCCACCTGCCCGGTTGGGATCCGCATTCCCCAATTTATCACTCAGATTGCCCAGGGGGATTTTTTTGCCGCCATCCAAACCATCATGCAGGATAATCTGCTTCCGGCCATCTGCGGGCGTGTCTGTCCGCAGGAGGAACAATGCCAGCTGAATTGCATTGCCGGCATCAAGGGGGATGCCATCTTTATCGGGCGCCTGGAGCGCTTTGTGGCCGATTGGTATGCCGTCCAGTCGCGGACGGATTCGCCGCAGACTCCGCCTCCAGGAGCAGCCAAGGTGGCCATTATCGGCAGCGGCCCGGCCGGATTGACCTGCGCCGCAGACCTGGCGAAATTGGGTTACGATGTAACCGTCTTTGAAGCCCTGCACGAACCGGGCGGAGTTTTGACTTACGGTATTCCTGAATTTCGTCTGCCCAAGGCCATCATCCGTCGCGAGGTCGAGAACATCGAGCGTCTGGGCGTGAAGTTCTATATGAATGCCATTGTCGGCAAGCTCTTCACCATCAGGGAACTGATGGAGGAGAAGGGTTTTCAGGCGGTATTCGTCGGCACCGGTGCCGGCCTGCCGATCATCGTGGACATCCCGGGTAAGAATCTGAAAGGGGTATACACGGCCAACGAGTTTCTGACCCGCATCAATCTGATGAAGGCCTTCCGCTTTCCCGAATACTCAACGCCTCTGAAGTTGGGAGGGCGTGTCGCCGTCATGGGCGGGGGCAATGTAGCCATGGATGCGGCCCGTACCGCCTTGCGCATGGGCGCAGACAAGGTTTTCATCCTCTACCGGCGAACGGAAAAAGAAATGCCGGCCCGTATCGAAGAGATCCACCATGCCAAAGAAGAGGGTGTGGATATGAGAACCCTGGTGGTACCGCTACGGCTGATTGGAGACGATTCCGGCTGTTTGAAGCAAGTGGAGTGTCGCCGCATGGAACTGGGTCCGCCCGATAAATCCGGCCGCCCCCGCCCGATCGAAGTCCCCGGATCGGAATTCATTCTGGAAATGGACACCTTTGTCTATGCCATCGGTCAAGGCCCCAATCCCGTACTGGCCAAGGCTTCGCCCGGTCTGCAGACCGATAAATACGGTTGTATCGTGGTCGACCAGGAGACACGGGCCACCTCCATCCCCGGTGTCTATTCCGGGGGAGACGTCACTGGAGGAGCAACCGTCATCACTGCCATGGGAGACGGCCGTGCCGCGGCCCGTTCCATCGATCGCTATCTGAAAAACCATAAGTAGGGGCGACCCTTGCGGTTGCCCAACCGCATATAAATTACTACGATACCGCGTTAGGGAAATCGTGAGGGTGACCCTCGCGTTCGCCCCGTGAGCAGGCGTATCGGCTTGCAGGCGATCGAAAGAGAGGGTTGGCCGGCGGCCATTTTGCGCGTGTGACGAGTGGTAGTAACGATTGTCTTGTGAATGCCGCCTGTTTGCGGGGCGAGCGCCACTCGCCCCTACGCCTGTCCATACGGTAAAGCGCCGTGCGGTGTAGGGGCGACCGGCGGTCGCCCGAGAGCAGGCGTATCGGCTTGCAGGCGATCTGAATTCACTCTGTAGGGGCAACCCTTGCGGTTGCCCTCCTCCGCAACATACGGGATTGTCGTATCCCCGTGCGGCAAGGGAGGTATTACCCATCCCTTATATGTCAGCCTATGCTGCTCCTCCGGAGCTTGGCAAAACCATCTGTTTGTTATCACCGGCCTGCATTTCCTTTTTCTGTGAAAATTCCCCGCAATACAAAATATTTTTATCGGCTTAAGCCGTTGTTTCTAATCCGGTTGTTTTCGTATTTCCTTTATGTGGCCACAGGAATCGAAAATTAATCCTTGCATTCTTCGCCGATCAATCGTACACTGTGCATCCCTCGTCGCTGATGAGGGGATGCCGAAAGGGATCGATTCCGTAAGGGAACCGGTTCCGCCGGTCCGGTGAAAAAAGCTGAAAAAAGCGGTTGACATCGGGCAGTACATAAAGTACACTCTGCATCCCTTCTGAAGTACCAGGGGGATGCGAAGGGAGCAGGAAAATCGATCGGCTCCCGGAGCGGTGAAAAAAGTTGAAATTAACTGTTGACACCGCGGATTACTTAAAGTAAACTTTGCATCCCTTCAGCATGATGGGGGCGACAAAAAAGGCCTTGATAAAAAAAATCAAAGCAAGATTTGTTGAGAAGTCAGTCGATTCTTGGTTGACTTCGAGCGAGGTTAAAGGTACAATGAAATTTCGCTCTTGGATCTTTGAAAACTAGGTAGGGTGATTCAATTAAGCCAATCCTTTGAGATCAACTCAACAATTTAATTGGAGAGTTTGATCCTGGCTCAGAATCAACGCTGGCGGCGTGCGTAACACATGCAAGTCGAACGCGAAAGCGGGGGCAACTCCGCAAGTAGAGTGGCAAACGGGTGAGTAACACGTGGATAACTTACCTGTGGGTGA
Organism: uncultured Syntrophaceae bacterium; assembly: GCA_964556675.1. Lineage (GTDB taxonomy): Bacteria > Desulfobacterota > Syntrophia > Syntrophales > UBA4778 > JBDKTK01. The sequence continues at coordinate 224 of CAZKYN010000178.1, read as the reverse complement.
GGAATAACTCGTCGAAAGGCGGGCTAATACCGCATAACATTCTTGGGACATAAGTCGTGAGAATCAAAGCCCCAAAAGGGTGCCTGCAGAGAGGTCCGCGGCTGATTAGCTAGTTGGTAGGGTAATGGCCTACCAAGGCTCCGATCAGTAGCCGGCCTGAGAGGGTGTACGGCCACACTGGAACTGAGACACGGTCCAGACTCCTACGGGAGGCAGCAGTGGGG
>CAZKYN010000177.1:0-7584 GCA_964556675.1 uncultured Syntrophaceae bacterium | reverse complement strand
AAGAACGCCACGGGAGACGGGATGGAGATGGCGCGCGAGGCCGGGGCCATGTGGGTCGACATGGGCGGCATGCCTTCAGTGCACGTTGCCGCGGTTTCCCCGAAGAACACGGCTTCCGGCAACCCCTTCATGGCCGTCGCCTACTGCCTCGGGATAAACAGGGAGGGAAAGAGATACGTCGACGAGTCCCTGGGATATGTGGCCAACGGCAAGGCCGCAATGAAACAGCCCGGTCAGGTTATCGCCCTCGTCTTTGACGAGGAGATCAAAAAGCAGCCCGGCGTCGCGACGGCATACAAGATGTTTGAAGGGCTCGGCATTCCCATCGTCCAGGCAGACAGCATCTCCGAACTGGCTTCCAGGATAGGGGCGCCACCGGCGGCCCTGGAGAAAACTATTGCCGACTTCAACGCGGGTGTTGCAGACGGCAAAGCCCTGAATGCCCAGCCGCCCAAGACTGCTTTTGCATTCAAGGTCCAGACGCCCAGGTTCTATGCGTTCTATCCACTGTCACCGGGAATCACGCTGACATTCGGCGGCATCAAAATCAACGAGAACGCCCAGGCCCAGCAGGCGGACGGCGCCGTTATCCCCGGTCTCTACGCGGCCGGCGAGGGCGCGGGAGGGTTGTACTACGACGACTATATAGGCGGAGCCTCCCTTGCCAATTGTCTCGTAATGGGAAGGATTGCGGGCCGGCAGGCCGCGGCGTCCAAAGCAGCGCCGGCAGGAAAATCCAGGAGAGGTTGAGAATCTTTTAAATGGAACACATTGAGACAGGCGCCGGGCTTGAGCCCGGCGCTTTTGATTCCGGAAAGGAGTGAGAGGGACATGAAGAAATCCGTTGGACCGAGGACAATTATTTTCCCCACGCCGGCCCTTGTCGTTGCGGCATACGACAGGAACGGCAAGGCAAATGCAATGACGGTTGCGTGGGGCGGCATATGCTGTTCAAGCCCCCCCTGTGTAGCCGTGTCCCTTACGAAAACGAGATACACCTACGAATGCATAACTGAACAGAAGGCCTTCACGGTAAATATAGCCTCCGAGGATCAGGTGAAATCTGTGGATTACTTCGGGACCGCCACGGGAAGGAAGACGGACAAGTTTCCCGCTGCGGGATTGACGCCGGTCAAAAGCGGCCTGGTGAACGCCCCATTTATAAAAGAATACCCGATGGCCCTGGAATGCAGGCTCCTGCATACTTTCGACATAGGCTCCCACACCCAGTTCATCGGCGAGATACTGGATATCAAAATCGATGAAGCCGCGCTGAATGAAAGCGGAATGCCTGATATTGAGAAGGTGAAACCCGTCTGCTACGGGCCGGAAAGGGGCAGCTATTTCGGGATCGGCAAAAAGCTGGGGAAGGCTTTTTCGATCGGAAACGAATTTTTGAAATGAAATCCGGGGCAAAAAATGGACCTGAAAAGCCGTTTGCGCGCGACGGCTCTTGAGGTGTGACATAATCCTGCTTTCCCGGTGGATTTTCATTCCGGTGTCGGCCTAAGATTAAATAAAAAAGGAGATTGGGCATGGCGAGCCGGTTATTTTCCCCTTTTAAACTCCGGGGTATAGAGTTCAAGAACCGAATCTTCCTACCGCCGATGGACATGTTCTGCGGCGAGGGAGGCTTCCCGTCCGATTGGCATTTCGTTCATTACGGAGCGCGCGCTGTGGGCGGGGCGGCCCTCCTGATCCAGGAGGCCACGGCTGTGTCGCCGGAGGGCAGGATCTCCCGGGGGGACCTGGGCATCTGGTCGGACGCCCATGCCGAATCCTTCCGGCGCATAACAGCTTTTATAAAAGAGCAGGGCGCCGTTCCCGGGGTGCAGCTCGCCCATGCCGGGCGCAAGGGATCCGTGGCTCTGCCCCACCTTGGCGACCGTCCTTTGACAAAAGAGGAAGGCGCCTGGCAGATTGTCGGGCCGTCACCGCTGGCGTTCGCTCCCGGATATCCGGCCCCGAAGGAGCTGACCCCCGGAGAACTCGATGGAGTTGCCGCGGAGTTTGCAGCGGCGGCCAAGCGCGCCCTTGCAGCCGGATTCGAGGTCGTCGAAGTCCATATGGCGCATGGGTACCTTTGCCACCAGTTCCTTTCACCACTTTCCAACAGGCGCGCCGATGAATACGGCGGCAGCCTGGAGAACCGCGCACGCTTCCCTATGATGGTGGCCCGCGCCGTGCGTTGTGCCTGGCCGGACAATCTGCCGGTGTTTGTGCGCGTCTCGGCGACCGACTGGGTCGAAGGCGGCTGGGACCTGCCGCAGACAGTTGAACTGGCCCGCATGCTGAAGGATACAGGGATAGACCTGATAGACTGCTCGACCGGAGGACTGGTTCCCGACGCCAGGATCCCTGCCGGGCCGGGTTTTCAGACTCCGTTCGCGGCAGCCGTCCGCAAAGAGGCGGGCATCCCGACAGCTGCCGTGGGGCTTATAACGGAGCCGTTCCAGGCTGAGCAGATTGTCAGGACGGACATCGCCGATGCTGTTTTGATGGGCCGCGAGCTGCTGAGGAACCCCTATTGGCCGCTTCAGGCGGCAAGGGAACTGGGCATCGACCTGCCATGGCAGAGTCAATATCTCCGGGGCAAGCCGCAGCGGTGAATGCCTGGTTCGGAGTGAATCAAATCACATGTCAATAGCGTTACCGGCAATCAGGCACAGTGCATTGGTTCAGTGCCATTTGGGAGATCCGTTCCGCGAAATCTGAATTGCAAGCGCTCATTCAACAGGTTTGAAGCCTGAAGACGAACTCAGCTATAATCACAGGGGCTTTTATTGTAAACTCTTTCGCATCCATCGAGGTTATCCCTGCTCCGTCTCTATAGGTTTCAGGTAAAGCTCCCTGAAAAGCACTACGGAAACAGCCGCAGCCGGTCCCCCCATAGCGACGCCGAATCCCCCTGCTGCCACACCGAGCAGTACCTGGAATACAATCCCGTAAGCGGGGGCTACCTCGACCGCTTTCATTTGAATGATCGGAGTTAAAATATAACTCTCCACTGTCTGAACCGATGCGTAAAGGATCAGGACGAATCCCAGCGTCTGAAGTCCCTGGGGTATTGCAAACAGAATGGCGGGTAAAAGAGAGAGGATAGGACCAAGGTAAGGTATGAAATTTAGAAGCCCGGCGAGGACGCCGAGCAACAGGGCAAGGGGAATCCCGATCGCCCACAAGCCCAGGGTCGTCAGGATACCGATGAAGACCATTGCTATAACTCTCCCCAGAAGCCACCATCGAAGGGTATTCTCAATTTCACTGAGAACGAAAGAAACTTTTTTTCTCATCGAAGGCGGGAATAAACGGATGGTTCCTTCAACATAGGAATCCGGATTTGCGGCCAGGAAAATGGCAATGAACAGGATAATTCCTATATCGGCTATAAACCCGAAAGTTGTGGAAAATATTCCGGTTATGTTCGTGAGAACGTCCGGCCGGGAAGAGAATTTCTTGACGGCGCCGGGGATATCTTCAGCGAAACGGCCCAGCCCAATGCGCCCGAGCGCATTTTTGAGATCATTCAAAGCATTAGGCAGACTGTCCAGGAAGAGCGAAATCTGGCTGGACATCTCGGGGAGACTGAAAAACAGCATGCCACCCAACAAGACCAGCAGAACCGAAAGTGTTATGAAGAGAGATGTTTTTTCGCCGATGGGCAGAATTTTTTCAACCAGGGAATTGAGGGACCGAATCAGAACTGCAAGCAGTATTCCGGCAAATAAGAGAAGAACAATGTTGAAATACATCAGACTTAAAACAAATATCCCGAACAGGAATATTGCAGGCAACAGCTTCCTTTTTGTATCCCGTCCAAAATCGAACATTATGCTTCCAGGTTATCAGATTGACGCAAATTTATATTTTTAAGTCATTTACCTCTTGGATATTTTGCGGTCCCTCCATCACCTCTTCTGTTGTATCAGCACGCAAAATCCGGCACCGGATCCATCACAGGCCCTGTTTTTCCGCAACGCTGATTATTAAGCAGTTGAACGACTTCCTTCCTTAACAATCCAGACAAGGAATTCAGGAGAGATTATATATGTGAATGGCGTTGAATTGTATAAGGCAATACCTTAAAAATGGGTTAAAACCCCCCATTTACATCCAGGTAAAGACGTTGCACCCGTTTTCAGCGATGCAGAGTCACTCGACCTGCCTGCCGGACGATATCGAAAATAATGATGGGCGGTTCTGTCCATGGATTCGGGGATTTTCAAACGCCAAGAAGGATTTCCCTTATTTCAGTTCAATTATATTTTGATTTAGCTTTGAACAATCCATGCTGGATGCCGCACATCGCCGAATATGCTGGAAAGATTAGAGCCTTCCTGAAGCTTTTTTTCCCAGACGACCGACTCGACGCTGTCCGCTTGAAGATTGATCATGTTCAGGTCGAAGCGGATATGAGAGGCAGAAACCCTCTCAGGGCATTCTCAAATTATTTCCCGGATCTTCCGGACCAGTTCGCTTATCCTGAAGGGCTTCTGGATAAATCCCTTGCAGCCCTTGTCCATGATCCGCTGCGCCTCGCCGTCGATGCTGTATCCGCTTGCCAGGAGGATCCTGACTTCGGGGTCGATAGCAAAGAGCTGGTCGTAAGTCCTGCTGCCGCCCAGGCCCGGCATTATCATATCGAGGATAATCAGGTCTATGGCATCCTTTTTCTCTTTGTAGAGGGCGATGGCTTCCTGGCCGCTCCCCGCCGCCAGGACATTGAACCCCTTGTTTTCCAGCAGCTCCCGGGTGACCTCGATTATGTCCTGCTCGTCGTCGACGAGCAGAATGGTGGTCCCGCTGCCCCTGGCGAGTCTCGACGCGGCAGGGGCATCTTCCACGACGATCTTTTTCTCCGAAGCGGGCAGATAGATTTTGAATGTCGTGCCTTTGCCCAATTCGCTTTGGACGGCGATGAACCCGTCGTGGTTTTTGATTATGCCATATGCCGATGCCAGGCCCAGGCCCGTTCCCTGGCCCGGGGATTTTGTCGTAAAGAAGGGCTCGAATATCCTCTTCCTGGTCTGCTCATCCATGCCGGTCCCCGTGTCCGTAATCGAGATCAAGACGTATTTGCCGGGCTTGACGCCGTGCGGCGCAACGTCGTTTTCATTGAGGACGACATTGCCTGATACCAGGTAGATATCTCCCCCTTCCGGCATCGCCTGCCACGAATTTATGAACATGTTGAGCAGTGTCTGCTCGATCTGCACCGGATCGACTTCGACCGTCCATACAGCCGGGTGGAGCTTGAGCGTGAGGGAAACTTCCTTCTTGGTGCGGCCGAACACATCCGAACTCTGCTTAAGGAGGTCGTTGGGGTTGATCGTCCTGATCTCATATTTTCCGCCCCGGGCGAACCCCAGCAACTGGCTGGTCAGGTTGGCCCCGCTCCTTATCTGCTCCGAAATCTTGTCGAGCTTGGCGGAATCGGGGTGATAGCCCCTGATATCGACCTGCATGAGCGTAACGTATCCCTGGATAGTTGTGAGCATGTTGTTTATGTCGTGGGCTATGCCGCCCGCAAGGGTGCCGATTGCCTCCATCTTCTGGGCATGGAGCAGCTGTCTTTCGAGGTTGGCCCTCTCTTCTTCCATCCTCTTCCGGGCGGTGATGTCGCGCGTGCTCCCCTGCAGCCCGATAACCTCCCCCTCCCTGTCATAGAGCCAGCTCGCGGAGATTTCGGTGTCCAGGAAAGAGCCGTCTTTCCTGATGTGGCGCACTTCCACCAGCTTGCGCTGCAGCCTTTCATCCCGGGGTTTTTGCAGTTCGCTGTAGATGGTTTCCAGTACAAAGGCGAGATCGTCCGGGTGAAGGTAATTTTCTATGCTGTTGCCCAGAACTTCACCCGGGGCATAGCCGGCGAGCGCCTGCGCGGACGGGCTTATATACGTCAGTTTCCCTTCGAGGTCGATTGTCCAGATGACATCGTTTGAATTGTCGGCGAGAACACGGAATTTTTCGAAGTTTTCAAAAGATTCCCTCTCCGCCCTCTTGCGTTCGGTGATGTCTCTCGCGTAACCCGTGCTGCCGATGATGACCCCTTTTCCGTCCACGACGGGGGCTTTGAACGTCTCAAACCATCTTGTCTCGCCCTTGTCGAAGATGGGCTCTTCCAACATGACCGGTTTGCCCGATTTCATAACCTGGATATCATCGTTGCGGTACTTCTGCGCGAGGTCCCGGGGCCAGATGTCGAAGTCGGTCAAACCGACGAGTTCTTCACCCCGAACCTTGCCGCATGAATCCGCAAAGGCCTGGTTGACCGTCAGGAAGCGGCTCTCCGCATCTTTCATCCAGATCAGGCCCGGCTGGTTTTCAATTATCGCGGACAGGTACGATTCCCTGTGCAGCAGCTGTTCCTCTATCTGTTTGCGGGATGTAATGTCACGCGAGCTCATGATGAAGGCTATCGGTTTATGATGGCTATCCCTCATCAGGTCGCTGACGGTCTCAACCCAGACGTAATGGCCCCGCGCATGCAGACACCTGTATTCGACCGTCCAGGGCTGGTTGCCTTTGGAAAGCCCGTCGATATATTTCATTATGACCGGCTGGAAATCATCGGGGTGGATGATAGTGAAGCTTTTTTCGCCGATCAACTCGTCTGGTTTGTAGCCCAGTCCCGTCAAGTAGGAGGGGCTTGCGTAAAGCGTGGTCCCCTGCAGGTCCGTCACCCTGATCATATCGGACATGTTTTTCGTAATGAGGCGCAGCATCTCCTTGCTGCTGCGCAATGTCTCTTCCGAATGCCGCCGCTCCGCACTGTCGACCATCGCCGTGAAGAAATATTCTTTCCCGCCGCTCCGGATCAATTCGCCGGAAAAAAGGCCGTCTATGATCGAGCCGTCCTTGCGCCGCACCTGCAGTTCGCAATCTGTAATTTTCCCCTCGGCACGCAGGCGGCCGCCCAATTCCCGGTGTTTTTCCGGGACGGCATAAAGTCCCAACTCCATGCCGGTTTTCCCGATAATCTCCTCCCGGGAATAGCCCAAAGCCCTGAGGAACGCCTGGTTTACGTCAGTGAATTTACGTTCCGGAAGTTCAGTGAGCGCCATAGGCGTGGGGCTGCCGTTGAAGAGGCGGTCCAGTTCCTCGAAGGGTTTGCATTCCAGGTTGAGGCCTTTTAACAGGTCCGTGCTGTAGCCGAATTTCAGCATAATGGCCGGATCGATGCAGACGATCTTCTTCTCCGGAGAGCCGTCGCCGCCGGCGCCGTTGTGAAGTCTATTGGAAACATCCTGCATTGTTCCTCCTGCGGTGGAATCAGGATATCCAACGCGAAAAATTGAACATAATAATTATCGGTATATTTAAAGATATTCTTTAGAGAATCCGGTACGGGGAATTGCAAATCGGTTATCGATTTGCGATTTCTAAAACCCTAAAGATTACACGGTAATGGGATTGAAGGATAAATTAGAGATTTCAGGATGCTGTAATGGATTCCAGCTTTTCGGAAAGCTCGTCCCAACGGTTGTATAGTTGCGCGAGCTCGTCTTCGGCTGATTTGAGGTCCAGGGACAAAGCCCTCAGCTTCTGGTGGTCTGTGGCGACTGCGGGGCTGCAGATCAGTTCCTC
>CAZKYN010000176.1:0-7588 GCA_964556675.1 uncultured Syntrophaceae bacterium | reverse complement strand
CGGCTGCATCATGGTGCATTACGCGATGAATAAGCTGCTGTCGCAAAAACGGCACTTCATTTCAGATTCCCGGAAAGCCGGCAGGCAAAGACACTGCGTCTTGGTCTCTTTCAGACATGGAAGTGATTGCCGCAGGCCAATTCACGCCGATGCGCGGCTCGTCATAACGGATAACCATTTCATATTGCGGATCATAAAACCCGCCGTGAAAATAGACCAGCACGCAGCCGTTTTCCAGGGTCTGAAAACCGTGCGCGCAATGCTCCGGCACGTACATTATTTTCTTGTTTTCCGCCGAAAGGATTTCGCCGTGCCACTTGAGAAATGTTTTCGATCCCTTTCCAATATCTACAATTACATCGAACACGGCGCCCCTGACGCACGTGACCATTTTGATTTCCGCTCCCGGCCGCAGCCTGTAATGCAGACCCCTGAGAGTGCCTTTCTCTTTGTTGAAGGAATGATTTATCTGGGCAATTTCAGACCGCAAACCGATCGATTCCAATTCCCTGCGGCAATAAAGGCGTGAAAAGCTTCCCCGGGGATCTTCCATTATTTCAGGTTCGATCAGACAGGCGCCGGCAAGGGGAAGGGGATTGATTTTCATCAAGCTGCCCAGGCCATTCCGCTGTTTTCGGCGTCGTCGAGATATGCCAGGAGCTGTTCTCTGCTGACGGCCTTGCCCGTTTCGTAAAAAGCCCTGTACCACTGGACCGTTTTCTCGATCATCACCCGGGTGCGCCAGACGCCTCTCCACCCCAGGAGGTTATTTGCTTTTGCGCAGTCCAGCCTCAGCATGTTTGCCTCGTGGAGCCCCTGCGGATTTGAGATTGCCTGGTATTGCACCTTTCCCCAATTCTCCCGGATGCTGTTGACCATATTCAGAACATCCGTGCAGTCCTCCTGTTCGGGCCCGAAATTCCAGGCTTGAGCGAAATCCCTTTTGCCGGCGAACAGCTTTTGCCCAAGCTGCAGGTAGCCCGCCAGCGGATCGAGGACATGCTGCCACGGCCGAACGGCGGCCGCATTGCGAATCGTGACTTTCTCGTTATTGCCGGCTGCACGCATGATATCCGGAACCAGCCTGTCCCTGCCCCAGTCCCCTCCGCCGATGACGTTTCCCGCCCGCACGCTGGCAACGAGGGGTCCGCCGGAAAAAAAAGACCGCCTGTAACTGGAAACCGCCAGCTCCGCGCAGGCCTTGGATGCGCTGTAAGGGTCATATCCGCCCATGGGGTCGTCTTCCCTGTATCCCCGCATTGTTTCCCTGTTCTCGTAGCATTTGTCAGTTGTCACGATTATCACGGCCCTGATGCCCGGCGTCTTCCGGCAGCCCTCCAGCAGGTTGACTGTCCCCAGGAGATTGGTCTCGTATGTCTCAACCGGGTTTTCGTACGATGCGCGCACGATAGGCTGAGCGGCGAAATGGAAGACGATGTCGGGCCTGCATTGGGCCAGGGCTTCGGTTAAAGCCGGCCCGTTGCGGATATCTCCAAAAAGGGATTTGAAATTCAGATCGAGCAGGCTGAAATGATTGGGCCGGCTGGGGTATGACAAAGAGAATCCGGTTATTTCGGCCCCGAGCATCTGGAGCCACAGGCTCATCCAGGAACCTTTGAAACCCGTATGGCCGGTCAGGAATACTTTCCTGCCGCCGTACACTCCTTCAAACAGGTTACCAAACCTTCCACTCGGCATTGCCCTCGTCCCACAACCTGTTGAGATATTCCATATCGCGCATAGTATCCATGCACGCCCAGAAACCCGAATGCTTGTAGACCATAAGTTCGCCTTTCCCGGCAATGCTTTCCATAATGCCGGTTTCCAGGTCGCACTCGTCCGAAACTGTTAAATAATCCAGGACCTTTCTATTCAGGACAAAGAAGCCTCCATTCACGAGACTGCCGCTGTTCTTTGGTTTTTCCCGGAAGCTTAAAACATTGTCGCCGCGTATCTTCAACTCACCGAACCTGGAAATCGGGTTTATTCCTGTCACCGTGACCATTTTCCCATGACCCTTATGAAACAGCAGGAGGTCCTTCAAATTGACATTTGCTATGCCGTCCCCATAGGTGAGCATGAAAACGTCGTCGCAAAGGTACTTCTCGACTTTCTTCAGCCGCCCCCCCTTCAAAGTATGCTCGCCCGTGTCAGCCAGGATTATTTTCCAGCCCACTTCATTATGGGGGCGGAGGATCATTTTGCCGGGCTTGCCGAGCTCCAGCGTCACGTCGCTGTTCATCAACTCGTAATTGCAGAAATAATGCTTTATTACTTCGCCCTTATAACCAAGGGCCAGGATGAAATCGTGGAAACCGTAATGGGCGTACATCTTCATTATATGCCAGAGTATCGGGCGTCCCCCGATATTAACCATCGGCTTGGGCCTGAATTCCGTCTCTTCGCGCAGCCGCGTGCCCTGGCCGCCGCACAATATGACCACCTTCATTTTATCCCCTCTCGCGTGTCAAAATTCCGGCAAATATTTCCCGCTCTCGCTCCAATAATGGTCAAATTACGCTCAAATCCCCTGAACACCATGGGGATATGCAAGACAGAAGCCAAATTACGGCCGATTTGAGAGAAATGCTCAGAGAAATGAAAAAGGGACGGGTAATTTTAAAACCGGGAAAAATGATCAGCAGAAGGCCGGATTAGTTTGCCGATTACGATTGGATTCGTTACCCGTGCAGTCTGATATTAATTTATTTGAATGTTAGGGGAAATTTTATACAAATCGTAATGCTCTGAATGCCCTATTTTGAAGATAAATGTGCCTTGGGCGTTTTCAGGAAGATGCAGCACCCGTTCGGATTTACCGGAATATATCCGGATTGATTGCATAAAAAACGGCACTGAAAATTTTTAAGGAAAATTTTCAAAAAATTAATCAACATTTCATGATTTTATGATAATAAAGCCTTCTTTTTAAAAGATGAGAGAGGAGTCTTAAGTCGTTGATCAATCAGTTTCCCCGTTTTATCCGGATCGCCTTGACGATCCTGTATGTCCTTATATGGCCGGCAGCTGCTGGGGCTGCGCCGGAAAACAACGGCGCCGTCGCCAATGCGGCAAAGAGGCTCATCCAGTTCTGCGCCGATCCCAGGACCGGACTTGACAACAACGCCGTCGCCGTTCTCATGGATTATGTCCTGGGGCCCAAATCGGGCAGGGAAGCGGGCCTGCAGACAATGGACGGCTGCCAGGGCGCATATTATGAATTCGACACCAGGATCAGCTATCCCCGTTTCCTTAGTTATTCCTATAATCTGCAGGTTCCGGCGGCCCTCACGAGGCCTTCCTCGCTGAGGTACTCAATCTGGACATCCCTCCAGGGGAAAGCAACGGGCCTTCGTGACAAGTGGAAGCCGGTTTCTCCCTCCGATCAGCCCGAGATAATTCACGGCATCCAGCGCGACTGCATCACCCCGGACCTGACTACCGGGATATACTATGAGTACGATTTGAAAAGAACCCTTATCCATTTCAACTATAAAGGGCGCCAGGCTCTTATCTCCATATCGAAACAGGTCAGCGAGTCGGAAGTGGGGAAAAGGGGCCTTATCGGCAGCGATGACGAGTGGAGTTACTATTATTCCAATGAAACCGGCTCATTCAAAACAGGCCTGGGCTGGGTCAAATCTTACATATTTGATTATTTTTCGATCGGAGTCTATGTCGAGGCAAACGGCTCTTCGAACCTGGTCAGGTCTGGGACTTTCCAGTGGCTTCGGGCAGGATGGTCCGGGATAAATTTCGTCAAAACAGAGCACATCATGAGCGGATTGAAACGGTTTGCCCGGAATTCCAGGGCAATTCTAGAATCTCCGAAACTGCCAGCCCCGAGCCAGTTTATCAGAAATTATCAACTGCTTTGCGCTCTGCCCGGCCGCGATTTGAACGACAGATATGCAGCGCTGCAGAAAGCTCGGCATTCCCTGGCCGTAAGGGCCGGGAAAATACCCTCCGGTTCAAAACCGGGAAACGGCAATAATGCTTCCAAAGAGCAGATGGTTCAGGAACTGATGCTGGAATATCTGAAAATTTCCCTTGGGAAACCTTACCTGGTGGACAAAAACATTTGTTCGGCATCCAACTCAGCCGCCCCGCAGCGGTGATGACTGCCGAGAAAGCTTGCCGCCCCGGGCGCAAGCGAAGAATATATTTTTTGGCTTTCGAAAAGAACTTCGCTTTCTCTGAAAAATAGACTTCACTGCGTCGTCTACTTCGGGAAAGCGCAGGGTTAAAGAATCTTCTTTTCGCCGGTTTTCAGGTTGTGGATGCGATACTCGTCCTTGATGCGGTCCTGCAGGAAGGCAAAATCATGGGCCTTCTGTGCCGCAATCTGCTCCAGGACCTGGTAAGCCTCACCGTGACAGGTCTTGCAGCAGGCCGCGGGCAGGCTGATGCAGAAGACAGCGTACCGGCAGCCGTCTCGCTGGACGGCTTCCGACTCGATCAGCCGGTATCCGCAGCACTCGGGGCAGATCCGGAAATTGTGGTTCTGCCCTTCCCGGATACCGTCCGTATCGTAGAAAATGCTTTTTGATTCCGTCTCGAATACACGGCCTTTGGCGCGGTAACTGTCCACCACGGCATTCCTGTTGCGGAATGCAGCCGACTGGTTCTTGACGAGAGTCTTGATCCTGTCCATATTTCCCGGGGCCTCCCGGAAAGTATGCCTGTCTAAATCGGGCTCGCGCAGGTTGGAATAGTCGATCCCCGCCATTGCCATAATGATCCCCATGTTGATGTAGGGAAGGGCCGTTTCGACCGAATATCCCCCTTCCAGGACGGCGATATCGGGCCGCAGCTTCTGGTTCAGGACCGCGTAGCCTTTTGCCGTGAAGCTCATGTTTGCAAGGGGATCGCTGTAATGATTGTCCTGGCCCGCCGAGTTGATGATCAGCTCCGGCTTGAACTCGTCAAGAATCGGCAGGACGAGGTTGTCGAGGATATAATGGATGCCTGTATCGGTTGTGCCGGGGGCCATCGGGATATTGACGGTGGTCCCGTAAGCAAGCGGGCCGCCCATCTCGTTGGTGAACCCGGAGCCGGGGTAGAGGGTGCGCCCGTCCTGATGGAAACTTATGAAGAGAACGTCCGGGTCGTGCCAGAATATCTCCTGGGTCCCGTCTCCGTGGTGGACGTCGGTATCCACGATCGCTATGCGTTTCGTCCCGTATGTCGCGCGGATGTATTCTATCATGACCGCTTCGTTGTTGATGTCGCAAAAGCCCCTGTTCCCGTGGCAGACGGTCATGGCATGATGGCCGGGGGGCCGGATTATGGCGAAGGCGTTCTTCACCTCGCCCTTCATAAACGCATCCGCCATGACCATGGCGGAGCCAGCCGAAACCATGTGCGCCTGTGTCACTCGGCTCTCCACGTCCGGAATGCAGAAATGGACTCTTGAAACCTCCTTTGCGGTGGCAAGCCGGGGATGGTACTCCCTGATACCCGGAAGGTCCATGATTCCTTCCTCGAAAATCTGGTCGCGCGTGTAAAGCAGCCTCTCCTCGCGTTCGGGATGTGTGGGGGTGATTGCCCAGTCAAACGCCGGGAAGAAGAGAATTCCTGTCGGTTTCATCATTTCACCCCCTTGTAGCCGTGGACAAATCCGGGTTTGATCTCGACGCCGACGTCGAAGAGTTTCCCGGCCCGGTCCCAACCCCGGACAACGTTGAACTGTTCTTCCAGGTATACCTCCGCGTCATCGGCATAGGCTGAAAGGCCGCGTTCGCTGCCAATCTGTTTGAGATAACTGAGCGCCAGCTCTCTGGCGTCCTCCATCTGATAATTGCGGTTTTCAGTCCGGCCGCCGGCGCCTCCGGGAGACACTGTATAGACCCTGTTCTGGGTATCGATATGCACCTGCACGGCCAGGGTGGGCCGTGCCAATGCGGCGCCCAGGGCATTTGCAACCGGGGACAAGCGGTGCAGGAAATGCGGGACGCCCAGTGCTTCGGACAGCATGGGAATAATTGCCGGGGCAGCCGCGCCGATGCCGATCACCTGGTCCAGCCGGAACTTCCTGCTGTGCACAACCTCCCACACCTTGTAAGCAGGCTCGTTTTCCCACTGAAGGAACATGTCCCGGATGCTTTTCCGCAAGGTTTCAATAACCATGTCCGCAATCATGCGGCAGAATTTTTCGAGAGGCAGGCCCGCCGGATCAGCAACCTGCTCAAGTTTCGCCCGGGAGGCCTGTGTATCCCCGATATTCAGGTTGAGCAGGACGTTAAAGGCATCGGTCACCGTCGGCTCTTCTCCGCCGAAACAGGCGGCAGGTCCGAGGCGCGCCGGTCCGATCGCCGGCAATCCGGAATCTGCGGAAACCGGGCTGTCCCCGCCCATGGCTATCGAATTGACGGCAAAGGAACGGATATGGGTGAGTTGCCCATTGATAGTGGCCCCTTTCGATGCATAAAGCGGCTGTCCCCCGATGAGCAGTGAAATGTCCGAAGTGGTGCCCCCGATGTCCACGACCACGGAATTGAGGCGGTTCATGGCTAAAGCCGTGCCGCCCAGGGTGCTGGCCGCGGGGCCGGAGAACACTGTCTCGCACGGCCGCATCCGGCTGGCCTCCAGGGTTATTGTGCCCCCATCCGCCTTCAGGATGTGAAGCTCGCAGCCGGGAATCCTGGTATTTATTGCGTTTCCAATTCCGTCGGCAAAACAGTTCCATTCCTTCATGGTCATGGCCGTGTAATAGCAGGTCGCGGCGCGGCGCGGGAAATTGAGGCGTCCCGATGTTTCGTTGCTGGCGCACACTTCCATCTGCGGATAGCGCTCCCGGACCATTTTCTTGATCAAGGCCTCATGCTTGTCGCTGCGGTTCGAAAACTTGCCTGCGACAGCTATCCGGCGGATCCCTTGCCCGTCAATTTCCCGCAGGACGGTTTCGATCTCGTTCAGGTCCGGCTCCTCTATCTCCCTGCCCCGGAAATCTATGCCTCCCTTCAAATACCATGTGTCGGGGCTTATATGGTAGGACGAGAAGGGGAGCCCGCTGCCGGGCAATAATAAAAGGGCCGTGCGCTCGCCGCGCCCCGAAGCCAGGAGGTTTGTAACCAGCGTGGTGCTCAGGACAATCCTCTGGATTTGTCTATTGCCGCTTTTTGCCAGGAGTTCATCGAGCACGGAAAGGAGAGTTTTCTGAAGGTCAGTCGGGTCAGTGGGGTGTTTTACGCTGTGGATAACAGAACCCTCGGAAAAAAGCACGCCGTCCGTATAGGTCCCGCCGACGTCAATGCCGATCAACATGTTGCCACCTTTTTTCTTTCAGCCGGTTTATGCGAGGGGGTGACAGGCCATCCCCGGCCCGCTCCCCGGCACCGGTTTATAGTACTAAATTGCCGAACTGCCAAGTAATACTTCCCCATTATCCTCAAAAAACATCCCTCCTTGGTTTCATAAAAAAAGGGGGGCCTTCCCGTCCCCCCTTTTTCAGACAACACTAAAATTCACTACCTCATGCTTAGGAGCTTGCGGGCAATGACCATCCTCTGGACTTCGTTGGTGCCCTCATAAATCTGGCAGATCTTGGCATCCCTCATGTGCCTTTCCGCCGGGTATTCCTTGCAGT
>CAZKYN010000175.1:0-7608 GCA_964556675.1 uncultured Syntrophaceae bacterium | reverse complement strand
CTTGTTTTCATAAATTTCTCCATTGATAAAGACTGCTGCGGATCAATTTGAAACCTCGGCAGGGCTTGTTTTGCTATCCTTCGAAGTAGCGCCGGGTGTATTGTTTCCTGGCGGGTATCATACGATATGACTCATCCGGATACCCCAGGGAAACGGCGGAATGGACCTGCTCATCTTGCGGGATGCCCAAAATACTTTTAAGAGATGCATCCTGACCCATGGCGCTCACGGCAAAACCAATGAGGCAAGTCCCAAGGCCCATACTGTGTGCGGCAAGCAGGATGTTTTGCGTGGCAAGAAGAGCGTCTTCAGCAGGGCAGCTTGCTCCCGGCCTGGACCCGACAATGATAGCCGCCGGTGCGCCATGAAATATCCTGTCAATCTTCCGGTCCTCCCAATCAGACAGCATCCTTCCAATCACTTCGCGATATTCCGGACTCAGGAATTGCTCATTCGTTGTCCGGATCGCTTTCTTGTAAAAACCCGACACCTTTCCGGCAAATGCCCGAACCGCCTCGTGCGAAGGCAGCAATGTGAATGTCCATAGCTGGTTGTTGGTCCCTGAAGGCGCCGTAATTCCGATTTTAACGAGGTCTTCCAGGATGGCGCGATCCACCGGCATATCTTTGAAACTGCGGCAGGAACGTCTGGATCCCATGAGCCTCACCAGCTTGGCTGTATCGAATTGTCCATGGGGCAGCCATTTTCTATCGGCCTGAAACGTGGAAAACCGGGCGGTCTCATCGGCAATGTCAGTCACGCGAATTGCGCCGACTGGACAAATTGCGGCACAATGCCCGCAGGATACAGACATGCTGCCGGACACAACCGCCTTTTTGTCCTGGATGGAAATAGTCTGGAACGGGCATGTTTTAACACAGAGCCCGCATCCTGTGCATTTGTCCGTGTCTATAATGGTGGTGGCAACGCGAGGGTTCATCCAAGTCTCCTTAAAGTATTTTTTTCGGACGAATCAATTGAAATTATCCCTTGATCCGCAAAATGAATTGCCCCGCAATTGCGGGCGCAAGATCTATTTCGATTTCTTCCCGGATTTATTTCTTTTGTTGATGAGCTTCAGGACCCTTCGCTGAAACAATCTTCGCAGGACATACCCCCTTGATAGATGGGCAATGCCGGTAAGGTCCGCTGAGATCTTCAGGTTGTCCTGAGTTGTACCGGCAATATTTTTTATGACTCTTTTTCTGAGAGTCATTTCATGCTCCACAATCTGGGTCCCCAGGGTCACGTAAAATTCCATATCCTCCGGCCCAATGCCGAACTCGGGGATTCTTTTGAAAACACTCCTCCCCATCAGGACATCTTCGTGGTCGTAAAGTTTTTTCCCTCCTTCGGAGCTGAATGGAATCAAAAGCCCCGCTTTCTCAACGGCTGCAACTTCGGCAGAAGTCAAACCTGTCCGGACAATGTATTCGTCCCGGTCGATCAGCTTGTGGACCGGCATGTCTGTCGAGCCGAAGACAATGTCTTCTAATGACGCGGCTTCTTCCAGGGAAACACCCTCGTCCATGCGGCTTAGAATATTCTTGATAACCGTCAGCGGGAAACGCTTTTCCTGCAGCTTTTGAATGGCCTGTATGCGTTCAACGCACGATTCATCATAGTGGCCCATTTTTTTGTTGATTATTACCGGTGAGGGCAACAGTCCTTCCTTTACATAGTAGCGGATGGTAGTTGCCGGAATGCCGCTCCGCTTAGCAATATTCCCGATCCTGGTCCCCATATACAGGTGCTCCGTAGATTAAAGTTAAACTTTAATCTACATAGATGAATCGAGGTGCCTGTGTCAAGGGATTATGCAAAAAGGTGAACTGCCCTGTAGAAAGAGTGACCTTACAGTCGGTCCAAGGAAATCATAATCCCGCTCTGGTCGCTTGCGGACGTGAATTTAATAATTATCCTTTACCGGGCCATGATGATAAAAAGCCCGGCGGCCCTGCGCTACAGGATCAGGACTTGTCCATGCCTCTCGAACCAGGAGCGGAGGCGCTCCATTTCCGATCTTTCATGCGCCGATATTTTACCGGTCCCGAGCCCCACGCCCCAGTAGCCGTTCACGACTGCGGCTGCCGCGGCATCCAAACGCCTGATTAAATCTGCGGCGCTCCCCGCCTGGACGTACATGCTGACGTCGTTAATAAAGACGATGTCCCGCGGTTCGCGGTCAAGTTCCCGCAGGAGGGCCTCGATCCCGGCCCGGTTGCGTCGGGCCTTTTCCATGGCTTCGTCGTCCGTTTTTGAACTGAGGCGAGGGGGATCGAAGCGGCCGCTTAAATAAAGCACCCCATGCCCTCCGGGCGGTTCAAGCTTGCCTCCGACCCCGGCGAGGACTTCCTCGCTTTCAGGCTTTCTCGGCTGTATTTCCGGCGCCATGTCCACGACCGCGATCAGATTCCCCAACCCCCGTACGCAAAAGGCTTCCAGGAGCGACCTTGTAAACGTCGTCTTCCCGGAATTGATCTCGCCCAGGACCAGGGTTTTGCGGGCGAGAAAATCTTCAGGATGGAATTCGCGCATCTATACTTTCCTCCGGCCCTGAAACGTTTCAGGCAGCAGCATTAAAAAACCGGCCCCCGCCAGGTATATGAGACATGTGACCGCGAGCCCCGTCTGCAGGCCCTGCACCTTCCCGATGTAGCCGATGGTGAAGGGCGCCAGCACCGCGCCGATCCGGCCCATGTTCCAGCAGAACCCCCCCGCGTAGGCGCAGACCCTTGCCGGGAAGAGCTCGGAGTAGTAGGCCCCGAGGACGCCGCCCGATCCGCACAGGCCGAAACCGACCACGATGCCCCACCAGAAGAGAAACGTGGGATTCTCAATTACGATATATACCCCGACGGCGGCCGCGATTGTGACAAACGAGGCGATTATGGCCCGCCGGCGTCCGATCAAATCCGAGAGCAGGCCGAAAAACTGGAATCCGAGGAACATCCCCAGGTACATGACCATGGAAAAGCCTGCCATCGCGGTCAGGCTCAGGCCCCTTTCCCTGGTCAGGAACGTCGGTATCCAGAAAGCGGCGCCCCAGTAGCCGGCCAGATTTACGACGCTCACGAGCGATCCCATGATTGTCGTCCTTGCCAGGGGGCCGGCGAAGATCGCCCCGGCTCCCACTGAGGATTTCCCCCCCCCGCCGGCTTGAGCGGTTCCCCCCGGGTCGGGCGGCACAAGCCGCATAACCAGCAAAGCTGCGGGGATTGAAACCGTTCCGGCCAGGAAAAGCATTTGCCACTCGACGTGGAGAACGAGCCGGCCGACCATGGACGCAATGACGGCGCCGATTGCAAAGCTGCTGAACACAAATGAGGCGGCCCGCCCCCGGTATTCAGGGTCCCAATGCGAAGCGATCAGGGCGGCGCAGGGCCCCCAGATGCCGCCGATTGCAATGCCTGTCATAAACCGCAGGACCATCCATTGGGCCCAGGAATGGATGAAATATACGGCCCCCATGCCGATGCCCAGCCAGACGAGCGCCAGCAGGAGGGCAAAGCGCCGGCCGTGGTTCTCGGCTATAAGCCCGAAGAAAACGCTCCCGGCCACGGCGCCCATCATCGTCGCAGAGCCGAGCAAACCGCCTTCAGGAAGCGAGATGTCCAGGACCTTCAAAAGGACAGGCATGGCAATGGCAAGCACCAGCAGGTCGTAGCTGTCGAAGAGATAAACAAGGAAGGCGGACCAAAGCACCGCCCAGCGATGAGGGGTGCCGCTCATCGCCTTCGCCCCTTCAGCAGGGAAGAGAGCCGGAGGGCGGCGCCCCGGATGTCTTCCCTGCCCATTAGAGCCGAGACCACGGCAACTCCGTCCACGCCGGATTCCATTAGAGCCGGCGCATTCCCGGCGGTGATGCCGCCGATGGCGACAACGGGTATCTTTACGGCGGACTTGATGGCGCTCAGCTCTTCCAGGCTGACGCTCTCAGTGCCGCTTTTCGTTTCTGTCGGAAAGACGGCGCCGACTCCGAGGTAGTCCGCCCCCTGACGTTCGTAAAGCAGGGCCTCTTCCAAAGTGGCCGCGGACGCCCCGATGATCATGCCGGCTCCCAGCAGTCTTCGGGCGACAGGCACAGGGAGGTCGTCGGGGCCCAGGTGGACGCCATCGGCGCCCGCCGCCAGGGCGATGTCGGCTCTGTCGTTGATGATAAGGGGAATTCCGTGCTTCACGGTTACGTCCTTCACCTGCAGGGCGAGTTCGAGATAATCCCGCGAGCATACCTCCTTTTCTCTGAGCTGGACGATTGAAGCGCCGCCCAGGACCGCCTCTTCGACGCACTGCGGAAGCGTCCTCTCGCCGAGCCGGCGCCGGTCCGTCACGAGGTAAAGCGTGAAATCAATATTTGGCCTTTCCATGTTATTCTCTCCTCTTAAAAAAAAACGGCCGCTCCCCTGTCGGGAAGCGGCCGTCAAATGTCTCGCATTCAGCTCATTTCCCTACGCAGGCATAACCCTGATCAGGTCGGAAGGGTTGCCGGATTGCGGCATCTCAGTCCCCCAAGGGACACCCCTAACGAGCGAAACCAGACTACGATTTCAAAAAGGCGTTGTCAAGGAATGAAAATCCGAAAAGAATCTTGCCGGCAGGCGGTTATATGTCCTTGATTAACTTGTTGGCGGGAAGTTTACCCATACAGTCCTCAAAGCCGGCCAGTGTTGCCGATAGCGCCTCGTATTCAGGGGTATGGGCGAAGGGCATATCGTTGATCCCCCTTTTATTCATCGCCTCGATCACGTACTGGACTGTAAGGGTATTGATATCGCGGGCGGGCACAAAGCCCCTTTCCCCGTCCTTGCCGGGTTCCGTTGCCGTAATTATATTGCTGTGAACGAGCGCGAAGAGAATTTCGTTCACAAGCCGTACCGGTATTTCGAGTTCGTGCGAAATCAGCCGCGCGCCCGGCGGTGATTCGCTGTTGACGAAACGGGAGATGATGAACTGGGAAACCTGCAGGGACAGCAGAATTTTGAGGCGATGGCTTGCCTGGAGGGCATCGGGTTCGAATTCATAAGTATCCACATTCTGGTGAGCAAATGACAATTCCGCCCCGTAAAGGACGATAAGCCAGCTCAGCTGGAGCCAAACAAGGAAAAGCGGAAGAGCGGCAAAGCTCCCGTAGACGGCGTTGTATTGAGCGACTCCCACCTGCGAGCTTATATACGCCCACTGGACGAATTCAAAAATAGTGCCCGCGATTATACCGGCCAGCAGGCCGGAGACGAGCCGGACTTTCGTGTTCGGCATGAAAATGTAAACAAAAGTGAATAGTCCCCAGAGGAGGGTATACGGCAGCAGCCTCAAAAGGAAGAGGACAAGGGGGCTCAGGGTCCCCAGAATTGCGACCTTCTCCAGAATCGCCTTGATCTGAGTGGTAATGAAAATGGTAAGACTGCTGGAAAGAATGAGGATTACGGGGCAGACCAGCATGATTGACAGGTAATCGCTGAACTTTCTGCCGAAGGAGCGCTGCTCTTTTATGCCCCAGATCTCGTCGAGCGCGTCTTCGATCTGTCCAAGCATCCTGATGACCGCCCAAAACAACAGCAGCAGGCCGATTCCCGCGATCAGTTCCCCGCTCGTGCTTTTCAGCAGTGATTCGGAAAAAACGATGATCTTCTGCAGGACCTCCTCCTGCCCTGCAAACCTGTTCCGCAACTCCTGCTGCAGTATTTTATCGATTCCGAATCCCTTGGCAATTCCGAATGCCATGGCGGCAACGGGTACAATGGAAATGAGGGAGTAGAAGGTGAGAGCTGACGCCCGAAGCTGGCACTTGTCCTCATCGAAGCCGCGCACCGACAGGGCCACGACCCTGAGGACCGTCAGAAAGAAAGATTTCCCCGGCGGGAGTTTCCGGCGCCGGATCCTCCACATGTCGTTTTTGACGAAATTGGTGATTTTTTGAAAACGGCCGGATATGGATGCCATGGCGTGTACCGTTCTGAGCAGTCAAACCGGAATTTATTGCAATGTAAATTGTCGATGATTCAGGCGAAGCGATTGGCGCGCCGAGGAGCAGTGAGGATGAACAACGTTTGGAGCGGCAGGGCCGGGTTGGGCCCTGCCCGTGCTTTTGTGTTGTGTCACTTCCCGGGTTTCTGTTTTTTAGCGGCGGCCTTGCCTGCCTCCTTCACTTCGATGCTGGTCGCGGTCATCCTGTATTCGATAGTTACCTTTGAGCCGACCTTCAAATCTCCTGTGACCTTGGTGTCCTTGTCGCGCGCGATTTCCCATTTTTCCTTGCCCTTCTGCACGGTGATGGAATTGTCCTTCACCTCGAGAACAGGACCGGTGACCTGGTAGGTCCTGGCGGCAGCCGCCATGATTGCCGTCACGGATACCAGGAAAATCGCTATCGCCAGGAAAACAATAATACGTTTCATAGGACCCCTCCCCTTGAAATGTTATGAATAAAGCTTAGAGCAGGGAGGCGCAGTGTCAACAAGAATCAGCCGAACCGGCCATCGCGGGAATCACATTGACTGCGTGCCGGTGAAAAAGATTTCGAGACCCCGGCGGATCATCATGACTGCTATTGCCGCAAGGATCAGGTCTGAGACCTTGGCTATGGCCCGGGCCCCGGACTTGCCCAGGAACTTGATGATCGGCTGGGAGAACCACATCATGAATCCGGCAATCAGGATATTCACAATTGTGGCGGTGATTACCGCGATCAACCCCTGCTGCGGGACCAGGATGAGGATTGTCGTGAGGACGGCCGGTCCCACGATCAGCGGCACCCCGAGGGGCACGGCCCCCAGGCTTTCCGGGTCCACCTGCTGGCTTTTTGCCCCCTCCACGGTCAGCAGGTCCGTAAGCGCAATGACGAATATCAACGCGCCGCCGGCGATCATGAAGTCGGACACGGTGATCCCGAGTATCCGGAACAGCATGCTGCCGACCGCAAGGAACACAAGGGCCACCGCGGCGGCGGTGACTATGGTCTGCAGGATAATATTATGCACCTGCTCTTTATGGAGCTCGACGGTGAGGCTGATGAAGATCGGGATCACTCCGATGGCGTTGACGGCCATGAATATCGGAAGGAAACTCAGCCAGAAAGCAGTCACAATCCTCTCTCTCGATATGGGGTAAGTTAAAGGTTAGTTGTGATTGTCCTTGCAGTCAAACAAAAGAAGGGGCGTATTGCGATACGCCCCTTAATCCGGGAATAGCCGCCCTGCTCAAGCGTGCATCACTATTTTTATACAGCCGTCCTCCTTGTTTCTGAACATCCGGTACCCGCGCGGGGCCTCTTCCAGCGGGAGGTGGTGTGTGATGATGGCGGAGGGGTCTATTTCCCCCCGGTTGATACGGTCCAGCAGCGGCTTCATGTATTTCTGGACATGGCACTGGCCCATCTTGATGGTAAGCCCTTTCCCGAATGCCGCTCCTATCGGGACCTTGTCGATGAACCCCGTGTAGACGCCGGGAATCGAGACCGTCCCGCCTTTCCGGCAGGCCTGAATAACCTGCCTCAGCGCCGTCGGCCGGTCCGTTTCGAGCCGGACCATCTGCTTGGCTTCGTCGTATACACGGCTGATGCCGTGCCCATGCGCCTCCATGCCGACCGCATCTATGCACGAGTCCGGGCCG
>CAZKYN010000174.1:0-7612 GCA_964556675.1 uncultured Syntrophaceae bacterium | reverse complement strand
ATCGCTTCAAGCGTGAACTTGTCTATCCGCACGATCCTGGGGTCCTGTCTTCCGAAGATCGCTCCCGCCGTGTAGCTCTTCTCCTTGGTCGTGGTGACCGTGAGTGCTATCATACTGGTGAAGTCTTCGAGCGAGCTGCTGCGCGACTCGATTACCTTGATCCCCCGCTCCTTCGCGATGATCGGGGCGTTGATGAAATTGACGTTTTCCTTCAAAACCGGGGAAAGCAGTCCTTTGAGTAGCGCGATCGTGATCGGCGCCACCTGGTTGTTGAGGATGTCGCCGCTGTATTCGACATTGACTTCCTTGACCCCGCCCTGGGCGAGCTGCGCCTGGAATTTTCCCAGCTTTTCAGCCAGCACGAGGTAAGGCTGGATATTGGCGAGCAGTTCCGCGCTGATCGAGGGGAAATTCACGGCATTGCGGATTTCGCCCTTGGTCAGGAAATCGACAATCTGCTCGGCGATGGCGATGGCGACGTTTCGCTGGGCCTCATCGGTGGATGCCCCCAGATGCGGCGTGCAGATCACCTGCTCGAGTTCAACCAGGGCCTTGTTCTTTGTCGGCTCTTCCTCGAATACGTCGAGGGCGGCCCCGGCGACCTTCCCGGAAACGATTGCATCGTACAGGTCGCTTTCCACTATGATTCCGCCCCGGGCGCAGTTGATGATGAACACGTCGTCGCGCATCTTATCGAATGCCGCCTTGTTTATAATGCCCCTCGTCTCCTTCGTCATGGGCGTGTGGACGGAGATGAAATGCGATCTTCTGAAAAGCTCGTCGAGAGTTACGAGGTTGATGCCCATTTTTTCCGCCACTTCGGGGGAGATGAAAGGGTCGTAGGCGACGACGTGCATCTTGAGCCCCAGCGCGCGGTCGGCCACAATGGACCCCACCCTGCCGATCCCGACAATGCCGAGCGTCTTGTTATAGACCTCGTGGCCCATGAATTTGTTCTTTTCCCATTTCCCGCCTTTCATGGAGGCGGTCGCCTGGGGGATTTTCCTCGTAAGCGCCAGCATCATGGCGATAGCGTGCTCGCCCGTGGTGATCGTGTTCCCGCCGGGGGTGTTCATGACGACTATGCCCCGCTTGCTGGCGGCCGGCGCGTCGACATTGTCGAGGCCGATACCGGCCCGGCCGATGACCTTGAGATTGTCCGCCTTCTCAATTATTTCCTTAGTGACCTTCGTAGCGCTGCGGATCGCCAGGCCGTCGTATTCTCCGATTATCCCCTTGAGTTCGTCGGGGGTAAGGTTTGTATTCACATCAACTTCTATTCCAGGCGCGTTGCGGAATATCTGGATTCCTTCTTCGGCCAGTGTATCGCTAACAAGAACCTTCATAATATCCTCCGCTGTGAGTCGAAATGGCTCAGATCTCCTGTACTTTCTTCAGATAGGTTTCTTCCAATGCGCTCAGCGCTTTCTTAAGGCTTTCCGGGTCGATTGTGGGCCCACACCAGAAACGGTAGCCCGGGGGAGCATCCTTGTACGAGTTTATGTCGTGGGCAATGCCCTTTTTGCTCAACTCGCCCGAAATCCCCTTGAGGAATGCCGATTGGGCATCTGTCGCGAGGGCTTTGAACTTTTCCGAGACGACGCTCAGGCAAACCGACGTGTTGGAGCGGGTCTCAGGGGTGCGGGCGAGAAATTCGACCCAGTCTGTTTTAGCAACCCAGTCCTCCACTGTTTTGAGGTTTTCCCGGCTTTTCGCGATCAGGCCCTTCAGGCCTATTTGCTCGGCCCAGGCGAGGGCGTCGAGATAATCCTCCACACAGATCATGGACGGGGTGTTGATTGTGTCTCCCTCAAAAATGGCCTTGTCCACCTTGCCGTTTTTCTTCATCCGGAACACCTTGGGCAGCGGCCAGGGCGGATCGTACGCCTCTATCCTTTTCATCGCCCGCGGGCTCATGATGAGGATCCCATGGGCTGCCTCGCCCCCCAGGCATTTCTGCCAGGAATAGGTGAGGACGTCAATTTTGGACCAGTTTATGTCCATAGCGAAGACAGCGCTTGTCGCGTCACACATGGAGAGCCCTTCCCGGTCGGCCGGGACCCAGTCCCAGTTGGGTATCTTCACGCCGCTTGTCGTCCCGTTGGCCACAAAGACAACGTCGCCCGACCAGTCAATCGAATCGAGGGCCGGCAACTCGCCGTATCCGGCTTTCAGGACCTTGGGTTTGAGCTTGAGCTGCTTCTCTATGTCTGTTGCCCAGCCCTGGCTGAAACTCTCCCATACTAAAACAGTTATCGGCTTGGGTCCGAGCATGGTCCACATAGCCGCTTCAAAGGCGCCGGTATCGGAACCGGGGAAGATCCCCAGGATGTAATCGTCCGGAACTCCTAATAATTTTTTGCTTCTTGTAATGGCCTCAGCAAGCCTGGCCTTGCCCGGGGCCGAACGGTGCGAGCGGCCGACGAGGGCGTTTTTCAGAGACTCAAGCGACCAGTCAGGCCTTTTGCTGCACGGCCCGGAACTGAAATTTGGATTGTGCATGGCTTTTCCTCTTTTATTTATTCAACCCGAACGCAAAAACTTATCAGAACACGGGTTTTTACTCAAGAATTTTTGGAACGGCGCATGGAGGGTAAATTGCCTTCGGGCCGCCTCAGGATGACAAACTTTCCATTTGACGGCCCGGGTAAAAACTTATAGCTTTCCGCAGGAAGGATCATTCATGGGCAGCGCTCCCCGGGAAAAAATCAAGACCTCATTTTTCTGCCGCAACTGCGGCCACCAGTCCTCGAAATGGCTGGGGAAATGCCCCTCCTGCAACGAGTGGAACCAGTTCTCGGAAGAAGAGATCAGGGTCTCGGGGCTTGCCTCCGAGCTGCGGTTAAACGAGCCGCCCGTTTCCATTGATCTGATCGAGGCGGATGAAGGCGAACGCCTCAAATCCGGGCTTGCGGAAATGGACCGCGTCCTGGGCGGCGGCATTGTTCCGGGTTCGGCCGTCCTCGTCGGGGGCGACCCCGGGATCGGCAAGTCCACCCTGCTGCTGCAGGTCCTCGAAAGCCTCGCACGCAGGGACCTGAAAGTCCTCTATATCACCGGTGAGGAATCGGCCCGCCAGATAAAATTACGGGGCAAAAGGGTGGGGGCCTCTTCCAGGAACCTCCTTGTAATGGTGGAGATCGCGCTCGAAAATATCCTTAAGCAGATCAAGGCCAACAGACCGGAAACCGTTGTCATCGATTCCATCCAGACTATTTACTCTTCGAATTTGTCATCGGCGCCCGGCAGCGTGGGGCAGGTGCGCGAGGCGGCGGAGCGCCTCATCGTGGAGGCCAAGAAATCGGGCATTCCCATTTTCCTGATCGGGCACGTTACCAAGGACGGGTCCATAGCCGGCCCCAAGGTCCTGGAGCACATGGTGGACACGGTCCTTTATTTCGAAGGCGATTCCGGCCATTCATACCGGATCATCCGGAGCATGAAGAACCGGTACGGCCCAGCAAACGAGATCGGGGTTTTCGAGATGCGCGACAGCGGTTTGCGGGAGGTCGCCAACCCCTCGGAATTTTTTCTCTCCGAACGGCCCGAGGGCGTGCCGGGCACGGTCGTGGTGCCGAGTTTGGAAGGGACCCGGCCCATCCTTGTCGAAGTGCAGTCGCTCGTGAGCACCACGAGCTTCGGGATGCCCCGGAGGACTGCCATGGGCGTGGACCAGAACCGGGTAGCGCTCCTGGTGGCGGTGCTCGACAAGATCTGCGGACTGCACCTCGGAAACCATGATATCTATATAAAGGTGGCCGGCGGGGTCCGGGTGGACGAGCCCGCCATCGACCTTGGGATTACCGCTTCCATTTCGTCCAGTTTTCTCGACCGCTCCATCGACCCGCACACCGTTGTTTTCGGCGAGGTCGGACTCACCGGAGAAATCCGGGGCATCAGCCAGATGGAGCTGCGGATCAAAGAGGCGGAGCGCATGGGCTTCAAGAAATGCATCCTCCCGAAAACCAACGCCCGCAACCTCCCCAGGGTTAAGGACATCACCCTTGTCCAGGTGGGGCATCTGAGGGAACTCCTGGAAAACCTGTTTTAAACCCAACCTCATTTCATTTCCCTTCGGAGTCACCCCCGCGAAAGCGGGGGTCCAGGTACAAAAAATGGATGCCCGATCAGGTCGGGCATGACGAGTGAGCAAAAGAACAGGTGCGCCAGGCGGTCCGGCCGTAAAGCGCCGAATTTGTCTGCCAAATAAAAATTTGACATTCGGGCCGGTTCATAATATTAGGGGCCCGCACCAAAAAGGCTTTTGCCAGAGCCACCTTGCAGGTGGCTTTTTCTTTTGATTCCCGGAGGTTAAGCAAATGAAAATCGGGCTTATCGGCCTGCCGAACTCGGGCAAAACAACAATCTTCAATGCCTTGACGAAGTCCAGGGCTGAAGTGACCTCATACGCCAACACGAAAAATGAGCCGAACCTTGCCGTTATCGACGTTATCGATGAGCGGGTGGTCAGGCTCTCCGAAATGTACCAGCCGAAGAAGACGACATACGCCACAATCGAAGTTATAGATTTCGTGGGGCTCTCGGAAGGTTCCGCCCGGGGCGAGGCATTTTCCGGTACAGCCATGGGCGTGATCAAAAGAGTCGATGCAATCGCCCTCGTCATCCGCAATTTCGAGGATGGCCTCATGGGCGCCCCGTCGCCGCTCGACGACCTCGACCAGATTGAGATCGAGATGCTCATGTCCGATCTGGTCATCGCCGAAAAGCGCTTGGAACGGATCGCGGGGAGCATCCAGCGCGGCCTGAAAACAGATGCGCTGCTGGCCGAGGAAAAGGTCCTGAAGAAAATCGCGGCCGGCCTCAACGAAAACCGGCCGGTGCGGTCCATCGAAATCGACTGCGAAGAACAAAAGCTGATCAGGGGGTTCCAGTTCCTGACCCAGAAGCCGCTAATGGTGGTCCTCAACTCGCCCGAGGAGAGCTTCGGACGAAACTCCGAAATAATCGAAAAAATGCGAAACGGCCGCGAGGTGATCGAATTTGCCGGAAAGTTCGAGATGGAGCTTTCCCGCCTCGACGACGAAGAAGAGATCCGGATGTTCATGGAAGATATCGGGATCAGCGAATCGGCGCGGGACAGGCTAACCCAGCTTGCCTATGCGCTGCTGGGCTATATCAGCTTTTTCACGGTAGGCTCCGACGAGGTGCGGGCCTGGACGATCCATCGGGGCGACACGGCAATCGAGGCCGCGGGGGCCATCCACTCCGATTTGTCCCGGGGGTTCATCAGGGCCGAATGCTTTTCCTATAATGACCTGATGGAGTGCGGCTCGGAAAAGGCCATCCGCGAGAAGGGCCGGTTCCGGCTGGAGGGTAAAAATTATGTAGTGCAGGACAGGGATATACTCAGCATTCGATTCAGCCTGTAACGGCTGTTGAAAAGGGCTCATCTGCTGCGTTGCACTGCAAACCGTATCGCTCAACGTATTAAGATATACGCCTCGCGATCCGGCTTTTGCGCGCCTTGCAGCTAAGCCCTTTTGAACAGCCTAAATTGAATTCTGTTGAAAAGGGCTCATCTGCTGCGTTGCACTGCAAACCGTACCGCTCAACAATTAAGCTCAGCATAAGATTTTTCCCTCTTTTCTAAAGGGGGATTCAGGGGGATTTTGCAGGACTTAAAAATCCCCGTCCAGCTCCCCTTTAATCGAATGGGAGGGTTTGGTAAGCTTCATAATAAAAAAAGCGGCAGGAGATTCACTCCTGCCGCTATAACCAGGCCCTTTAAAAGGGCCCTCGCCCTCTACTTGTCAAACGGGGTGCACATGGGGTCAACCCACTTCTGGGCTTTTTTGATCCCCTTCACTTTCAGTATTTTCTTCATGGTCGGTCTCCTTTCACCTTTTTTTTCGGATGGTCGGTCCTTTTTTGTTTTTACCTGTCGAACGGGGTGCAAGTCAGATCAACCCACTTTTGGGTCTGGGCTTTCTTGATCCCCTTGGGTCTTTCTTTCTGGACTTTCTTCATGGCCAATCTCCTTTCATGGTTTTTTTGCCGGGAGGCAGCGGGGCCTCGACCGGCTTATTTTGATTCCCGTAAAGCGGGAATGGATTCCGTTCACCTGTATTCTACTGTTTTCTTAATGTAGTGCGCTCTGCCGGTACGGTCGCCAGTAAACTTTTCGGCTCTTCCTCTTGTGATCATCTCTTTCATCTCTGACGGCCTCCTTTCTTTTCCTTTGTTCGAGGCTAATATGATCCTTTGCCCTTTGCAGGACAATCGGAGGGGGTCTGAATTTAAACAAAGACCATGAACGCAAAACGGCTAGGACGTCCAACGGGGCCGTAATCAGATGATTAACGGAACGTGATTAGGACACCAAAGGGGACCATGATCCGTGTTTGTCCTATGGTCTGACGGGGATGTCGGAATGGCTCAAAAATACCTCGACAACGCCGGGAAATTCGGGTTTGATAAGCAATGCTCAACCTCTTATGGACGGTCCGCATAGACCCCTTCGGAAACATTTACTGGTCGGCGCTGGTCGCGGTCGTCCCGATCATTTACCTGTTCTGGGCCCTGGCGGTGCGGCGGATGAAAGGCCACTGGGCCGCCCTGGGGGCGCTGGCCATCGCCGTCTCCGCTTCGGTCCTGGTTTACTCGATGCCCCTGAAGTTGAGTCTGCTCGCGACCTTGATGGGCATGCTCTTCGGCCTGTGGCCGATCTGCTGGATCGTCATCACGGCCCTGTTCATTTACAATCTGTCCTGCAAAACGGGCGAATTCGAGATAATCAAGAACTCGCTGGCAGCGGTCTCGGACGACCGGCGCATCCAGGCCCTCCTGATCGCATTTTCGTTCGGGGCCTTCATCGAGGGGGCGGCCGGTTTCGGCACACCCGTTGCGATCACGGCGGCCATGCTGGCGGGTCTCGGTTTCAACCATCTTTACGCGGCAGGCATTTGCCTGGTCGCCAACACCGCCCCGGTGGCGTTCGGGGCAATCGGAATCCCCGTGATTATCGCTTCCCAGGTCTCCGGGGTCGATCAAATGGCCTTGAGCCAGATGGTCGGCAGGCAGCTTTTTTTCATCAGCGTCATAATCCCGTTTTACGTCGTGGTCCTTATGAGCGGCTGGCGCAAGGGGTTTCAGGCTTGGCCTGCGGCGCTGGTGAGCGGAGGATCTTTTGGCCTTGCCCAGTTCCTCACGGCGAATTACCTTGGACCCTACCTCCCCAGCATAGTGGCATCGCTGATATCCATAGTTTTATTGGTGGTGTTTCTGAGGTTCTGGCATCCGGCTGAGAGCTGGCATTTTGCGGACGAGCCGCCGAGCGCGGGCAAAGCCAGGCTGCTCTATACAAAGGGCCAGGTATTCAGGGCCTGGACGCCCTTCATCCTGCTTTCCATCTTTGTCGCAGCCTGGGGTATCGGCCCCATAAAGGAGTTCCTCGACCATTACAGCCTGATCAGAATTCCGGTGCCAGGCCTGGACGGGATGATTATCCGGGACGGCAAACCCCTGCCCGCGGTCTTCGCCCTCAATCTCCTGAGCGCCGCGGGGACGGCGATCCTTTTCGCCGGAATCTTTTCCGTTCCGGTAATGGGGGCGACATACAGGACTGCCGCGGCGGTATTTGCGCAGACCGTGG
>CAZKYN010000173.1:0-7648 GCA_964556675.1 uncultured Syntrophaceae bacterium | reverse complement strand
CGGAAACAAATACGAGATCATGTCCGGACGGAAATTCATCCGCATAAAAATCACCCGCCGCAAGTTCCACCCTGTCAAGGAGGCCCGCTGATTTCAGCCTTTCCCGCGCCATCTCAATTACGGGGGGCCGGTCAAACAGGGTTGCCTTCATTTCCGGGGACTTCTCAAGGAAGGCTATGGTGTACGTGCCCGACGCCCCCCCCACGTCCAGGAGTTTCTTCGCCTTTCCCGGGGCGACCGCCTCGACAATATCGGCGGCGAGCGGCGCCGCCACGACGTGCATGGCGCCGATGAAAGCGCGCAATTCGTCAGGCCTGGAAAAGGGCCGGCCAGGCGCGCAGGGCGCCCCTTTGACGACCTCGGTCAGGCAGGACCACCTGTCCCAGAGACTGACGGAGTGCAGCACCATGGGCAGGACGGAGTCCGGTGAATCTTCGGATAGATGACGGGCTATGCCATCGCCGCAAGAATATTCTTCACCTTTCTTTTCAAGGAGGCCCATTGCCGCGAGGGCGTCAAGGAGCATTGCCAGGGGTCGCCGGGCAAGCCCGGTCTGATCCGCCAATCCGGCTGCGGTCTGCCCTTTTCTTCCGAGGACCGTAAAAAGGTTCAATTCCGCCCCGGTCAGGAGTATCCGGCATTCCATGAAATCCCGGGAAAGCTTCAATACCTGCTCAGGACTGCTGTAATTCATAGGTCCGTCTCCAAAGATTGTTGTTTGAGAGAATAGATAAGTTAATTGACCTAAGTCAAGGACTGCCCGCCATTTCCGGGATAAAAAACGGAACAAAAATACCGGCAAGGAGGATTTCATATGTTTTGTTATCAATGCGAGCAGACCGCAAAAGGAAAAGGCTGCGACAGGGCCGGAGTGTGCGGGAAACCCCCGGAGGTCGCCGCGCTTCAGGACCTTCTGATTTATTCACTGATAGGACTTTCGAAGGCGGCGCTGCCGGCCGGGAAGTCGGGAGCCGCGAATGACGCGAATGAATCAATCGGCCCGTTCATCTGCAAGGCCCTTTTCTCCACATTGACAAACGTTAATTTCGACCCCGACAGGCTCACCGAAACGATCCGCCGGGCGGCAGACAGGAAAAATGCCCTGCTCGGTAAGCTGAAAGCGGCCGGCGCCGACATCGATTTATCAGGCCCCCTCGGGTTTGAGCCGGCTTCCGACATGAAGGGCCTGGTGGCGCAAGGCGAAAAGGTTGCCCCCAACACCTTCCCTGCCGCCGGCGATGATGTCCTCTCCCTGAAAAATCTTCTCCTTATCGGGATAAAGGGCGTCGCGGCTTATGCGGACCACGCGCATATCCTGGGCCGGGAAGACGCAGAGGTATACAAGTTTATCGAGGAAGGCCTGGCGGCTGTTTATGACAGCGGCCTCAAGCCGCAGGACGCCCTCGGGCTCGTCCTCAAGTGCGGTGAGGTCAACCTCAGGGCCATGGAACTGCTCGATGCCGCCAATACGGGCCGCTACGGCCACCCGGTCCCGACAGCCGTCCCCCTGGGTGCGGTGAAAGGCAAAGCAATCCTGGTCTCCGGACACGACCTGAAGGACCTCGAAGATGTCCTGAGACAGACCGAAGGCAAGGGGATTAAAGTTTACACCCACGGCGAGATGCTGCCGGCCCACGGCTATCCGGGGCTGAAAAAATATCCGCATTTCTACGGCCATTACGGAACGGCCTGGCAGAACCAGTTTAAGGAGTTCAGCGCATTTCCCGGCGCTATTTTGATGACCACCAACTGCATCCAGAGGCCTCAGGAGGCATACAGGGGTAATATATTCACCTCCGGTGAAGCCGGCTGGCCCGGGGTGGCGCATATCTCAAACGGAGACTATTCCCCCGTAATAGCGAAAGCCCTCGATTTGCCCGGTTTCGCCGGGGACACGCCCCGGGACACAGAGGGACGGCAGGTCATGGTCGGTTTCGCCCGCAATGCGGTTTTGGGTGTTGCGGACCAGGTCATTGAAGCGGTTAAGGGCGGGGCCATCCGGCACTTCTTTCTGGTGGCAGGCTGCGACGGGGCTAAACCGGGACGCAATTATTACACTGAATTCGTGGAGCAGGTCCCTGAAGACTGTGTCGTGCTGACGCTGGCCTGCGGCAAATTCCGATTCTTTGACAAGGACCTGGGGACGGTCGGCGGCATCCCGCGCCTGCTCGACATAGGGCAATGTAATGATGCGTATTCCGCGGTGCAGATCGCGCTGGCCCTCTCGAAGGCTTTCGGGGTGGGCGTGAACGAACTGCCGCTTTCGCTGGTCCTGTCATGGTACGAGCAGAAGGCTGTCGCCATCCTGCTCACGCTGCTCGCGCTGGGGATCAGGAATATCCGGCTCGGGCCCTCCCTGCCGGCCTTTATATCCCCAAACGTCCTGGAAGCGCTGGTAAAAAATTACAACATCAGCCCGATCACGACACCGGAGGAGGACCTGAAGGCAATACTGGGTTACTAGAAGAGGGGCGGCGAAAGCCGCCCTGTTTTTCAGGGGAGCCTTCTTTCGCCCGCCGCAAGCTCTTCAAGGGCCGCCCGGTCGAGAATCGTTATATTTGAGCCGTCCGATCGGATCAGCTTCAATCTGTTCATCCTGTTCAGGATACGGGAGAGCGTTTCCGGTATAGTCCCGAGGAGCCCGGCAAGCTGGCTTTTGCTGATGTCCAGTTTAAGGGCATTATTGTTTTTTTCCTTCTCGCTCAGGTAGAGCAGGTAAGCGGCAAGCCTCCCCGGGACCTCCTTGAGCGAAAGGTTCTCTACCAAACCGGCAAACCGGCGAAGGCGCATCGATAATATTGCGAGCATGTTCAGGGCGAGCGAAGGCTCCTTCGCTATCAGCTCCATAAAACCTGCCCTCGGGAAGAAAAGCAGGGAGCTTTTGGATTCGGACTGCGCGTTCGCGGGATAGCCCTGTCCGGTGAAAACGGCGACCTCGCCGAAGCATTCGCCCGATTCAAACATGTGCAGGATCTGCTCCTTGCCTTCGGGCGAAACCTTGAACACCTTGACGCGCCCGGCGAGCACGACAAAAAAACCTGCCCCCTGCTCGCCCTCGAAGAAGACCGGTTCCCCCTTTTTGTAGCTGCGGACCAGTGCAATCCCGGCAAGTTCCCGGTGCTGCTGCCCGGGGAGACCTTCAAAGAGAGGGACCCTGGCTATCTGGCTGGCTATCTGGCCGGCTATATCCATTTGACATATCCTGGATGTTTTCCGGTAAATTATCGCCACAGTTGACTTATGTCAAAGCGGAATTGCCCGGGCATCGTTATATTTGTCTTAAAAAAGCAAGGAGCAGGCCATGAAAGCAGTCAGGAAAATAATAGAAATAGATGAATCTCAGTGTGACGGGTGCGGATTATGCGTGCCGTCCTGTGCCGAGGGCGCCATAAGGATTGAAAACGGAAAGGCAAAGCTGGCGGCCGAGAGGTATTGCGACGGCCTGGGCGCCTGCCTTGGCGAGTGCCCCCGGGATGCACTTCACATTGTCGAAAGAGAGGTAGACGAATACGACGGGCAGGCCGTCCACGAGCATCTGAAATCGCATGCTGTTGAAGAGCCGGCAATGGCCTGCGGATGCCCATCCTCGCTCATCCAGACCTTCTCTGCTTTGAACAAAAAACGGGATCCGCAAGGCCCCGCACAGGATACCCGCTCGGCCCTGACGCACTGGGCTATTCTGATCAGGCTGGTTCCGCCTGCTGCGCCCTTTCTCAGAAACGCGGAGCTGCTGGTTGCCGCCGACTGCGCGCCGGCCGCTTACCCCGATTTTCACCGCCTCCTCGAAGGCAAAGTGCTCCTGATCGGATGCCCCAAGTTCGATAGCGCGGAAGAGTACATAAATAAGTTCGCTCAAATCTTCCGGAACAATGCGATAAAGAGTGTCACGGTTTTTGTGATGGAGGTCCCCTGCTGCCAGGGCCTGCCTCTGTTAGTCCGGCAGGCAATGAAGCTGGAAGGAAAGGACATTCCCTTGAAGAAGGTCGTTACGGGAGTAAAAGGGGAACTCCGGAAAGGCTGAGAGGACCATTCCGGATCAGGTCAGGTCTTTTCCTTTTCTCCGGTCTTTTTCGAGTCGGCAAAAAGGTCGAAAAACGGCTTTAACGGGTCGAATGCCTCCTTTGCCGGGCCTGTGAACTGGAAGCCCATGGAGAGCCATTTCTTGAACTGGTCATCCATTTTCGACTTGTAATTGAGATAATTGCCGATGATCTGTTGAAGGTACTTGTCGAAGAACTCTTCCAGAACGGTGTCGCCGTACCGTATAATAAGATGGAGCAGGGGTATGGGCAAAAGGAAGTTTTTCTTTTTGGCCTCGTCCAGCAGGATCTGGGTCAGGATGAAAGCGGTGACGTCCTCCTTGGTCTTTGCGTCCATGACCCGGACCTCCCTGCCGGCCCTGATCAGTTCCGCGACCTGGTCGATGACGATATATGAGTTCTTTTCTGTGTCGTAAAGGCGGCGGTTCCCGTATTTTTTTATCAGAACTTCTCCCGACATTTCTTTTCCCATCCTTTGTGCAATGCGAAATATCTTTAAAGAAATATTGACTTTTATTTGCTGATTGCGTCTATTTATCAAAAATGATTACGATTTTCAAGCTCTTTAAAAAATTGTGCATTGCAACATTTTTCCCTTGACATTACACCCCACATGATTAAAATACCTTCATACCCTTGAGGGTAAAAAAATTCAAACCGGAGGCTTATATTATGGAACCGATAAAGATCGCCAAGCAAACGATAGAGTTTTACAAAACCAATTTTGACAATTCCTTTAACGCAATGATGATGCTCCAGGAGCAGACACAGAGGATTTTCAACCTGCAGCTGGCCCAGACTGCCGGGCTCCCCGATGAAGGCAAAAAGGTCATCACCGAATGGCTCAACACTTATAAAAAAGGCGTTGAGGAATTCAAGGCGGCAGTCGATGAGAGTTTCAAAAAACTCGAAGCCTATTTTGCAGAACAGAACGCCAAAACCGAAAAGAAGTAAACAGAAGGACCCAAATAAAGCTTAAAGGAGGTGGGTCATGCAGAAAAAGATCTTTAAACAAATGATCATTTTTAACAAAGCTGCCTTCGACAACGCTTTCTCGGTGATTTCTTCTCTTCAGACTCAAACGGAACGGATGCTCAACATTTATCTGGAAAAAGCGACGGGGTTCCCCGATGAGGGGAAAAAAGCCATGAATGACTGGGTAGAGGTTTTTAACAAAGGCAACCGCGATTTTCAAAACGCAGTCCACGAAGGCTTCAAAAAAGTAGACAACTTTTTCGAGATTTCCAAGAGGTAGGTAACTGATTTTGAGCAACTCTGAACGCGAAATTTTTTCGCCTGTGGATATTTTTGCCGATTTTCTAAGTCTGGAGATGAAGTCCATCGAAAAAAGTCTGGACTATCTCGAGGCATCGGCAAGGCAGACGGAATCCATGCAGACATATCTGAGGGGGATCACGAAATATGTGTCAGATTTCATGGTCCCCTATTGGATTGCCCTTGATTCCTTTCTGGTTTTGGAGAAAGATAAGCTCCTGACGCATTTTCCGGACGAGACATCGCGGGACTATTTCGAACTCCTCCAGTTCAATTTCCAGATTACCCGGAAAGGTTTCTTCAGCAGTTTTCATGCAATGAACGAGTATTACATGCGTGAGAACATAAAGACCATGTCGGCATACCTGAACTCAGCCCTGGAAACCGGCGAGGACATCAAAGACGCGTCCGCACGGAAAGCCAGGCTCTTGAAACTGATCCTGGAGGATTACCCCGATGCAATCCGCAGGATCGAGCCGGATTTTGGATTTCATTTTGATAACGGAAATTACATAAAAACGGCGGAAACGGAACGGTTTGTAACATACCAGGTCCTGCCCACCCATGACATCAAGGTAAATAATCACTGCAAGCCGGTCTTGATACTCCCCCCTTACGTCCTGGGGGAAAACATCCTCGCCTTCCTGCCGGGCGAAGACAAAAGCTACGCCCACAGCTTTGCCAACCGGGGGATCCCGACTTACATCAGAGTGATAAGAGACATTAATGAAACCCCTGCCGTTCAAGTGATGACAGGCGAAGACGACGCCCTCGACACGCAATACTTCTGCAATGTCATAAGAAAACTCCACGGGAAGAAGGTGACACTCAACGGGTTCTGCCAGGGTGGGTTCATAGCCCTGCTGGACATCCTTTCCGGGAAGCTGGACGGGTTGGTGGACGCGCTCATAACATGTGTCGCACCGATCGACGGCACGCGCAGCCAATCTCTTATCGAGTACCTTCAGCATATCCCCGCGCGCTTCCGCGACCTGGGATATGCGCTGAAAACGCTTCCAAACGGGAACCGCATTGTGGACGGCAAAGTTATGAGCTGGGTTTACAAGCTCAAAAGCATGGAAAGAGAGGCGCCGGTGTTCTCTTTTTTCCGCGACCTGAAAATGCTCGACAGGCCCGGCGCAAAGCTGAGCATCACCAGCACGGCGGCCGCGCTTAATTACTGGCTGTTGTACGAGAGGAACGATCTGCCGCTGGGGATAACCCAGTTGAGCTTTGATTCATATACCAGGCCCATAGCTCCCGACGGCACCCTGCCCGTCGGCCTGTTCGGGCAAAAGCTCAATCTGAAGAGAATGGCGGAAAAAAACATACCCTGGCTGATCTGCTACGCCGAAGACGACGACCTTGTGGACAGGGACGCGGCCCTCGCCGCCCTGGACTATATAGATGCGGAAGTAACCGTCTTCCCCAAGGGCCACGGGGCGATCGCAACTTCCTGGTCGTTTCCCGAATCTGAATGCCCCCTGCACAAGCCTTTTGGCGGGGGAAAGCGCGGCCCTGTATGTTTCCAGCTTGATCTGGACTCCAAGACAAAGGAGGCGAAAGGGATAAAGCGTGGACAAAAACTTTCTTGAGTTTTGGGGCAATTACCTGCTAAGCCTTGTACAAACAGGACACAAGCTTGCCGGAAAAAGATCTTATGAGGACGTATTCAAGCTCTGGAGCGGCTTCATGAAGGACCAAAAAACACCCGACTGGCTGTTTTCCCCCCCTGCTTATTTCGAGAAGCAGATCGAAATCTTTCGCAAGTGTTACGGCCTGAAGGAAGATTCGGGTCCGGACTATTTTGCGGAGGCGGCCAGGGCTGCCGAAGAATTCCAGAAATCATTGAAGGAATTCATTTCCGCCTTCAACGTAGTGCCCAGGGAAGAATACGAAAAGCTGAAAAACAAATGCGAAGAGCTGCAGAAGAAGACGGAGGGCCAGGAGGAAACAATCCGCACGCTGCGGATTAAACTGCTGGCCAAGGGCGCCGAAGAAATCGGCGCTGCTTCCGGCATTCAGGAGATGATTAAAGCTCAAACAGAGCAGTTTTCCGCTCTGATGGATTCCTTGGGCAGCATTTACGGCGGAAGCGCCGAAAAAAAGGACAAGCCTGAAACGGCTAAAAAGAAACCGACAAAGTGAAGAGGTGAAAAATGGATCAGGGAATAAATACGTTTCCGGAACTGGAGAGCATGTTTTCTGCCTGGAATAAAGCCTCAAAAGATTCCTGGGACGCGACCGGCAAAATCTGGTCCGAAACCGTGCAGGATAAAAGACTTCCGAATCAGGACGTAGTGTCCCGGCAGATTAATTCCATGTGGGAGGCA
>CAZKYN010000172.1:0-7672 GCA_964556675.1 uncultured Syntrophaceae bacterium | reverse complement strand
CCCCGCTTCACACCATGCGTAGTCCGAGCGGATTTCGCAGACAAATTTCTTGCAGGATTTGGCGGTAATGAAGAAGTTGTTGACGCCGTAGCTGGCGTTGACGAAACCGGCCTGGGGGACCGCGCAGGCCTGGACGCCCCAGTCCATGGCTCGTTTGCTTTTTTCTTTCCGGTAATTGCGGGCGTACTCGGCGTCCATGCCGAGCGCCCATCCCCAGTGCTTCCAGTCAAGGCCCTTGTACCCCTTGGTGACGAGCCCGCGGAGGGTGGGGAGCAGGAAGGATTCGTGCAGGACGTGGTTCTTGCCTTCCGGGTCGGCTGCGGCAAAGAAGTTGTTGCCGAGCATGATCGCCTGGTTCCAGATCTCGATGTCCTTCAGGCTGCCGTCGGCCAATCTTGCCGACAGGGCTTCCATCGTGGGCAGAGTGTCTGATCCGGGTCCGCCGCGGTTGATCCAGTCTCCGGGTTTAACCATTTCCGCCCATTTCTTGGCCGTGATAGTTTTGTCCCTGAGCTTCTGCTGTAATGGTGTGGACATGACGATTTTGTCTTTGTTTTCGATCTTTTGCTGTGCCATTTAGGTGTTCCCTCCTGTAAGCGGTTTGATTTGACAAATGCGAATCTAAACAATCGATACAGACACTCTGAAGCAAAGCTAAAAGATATGCGCCGGCAGGACCCCCCCTTTCGTGATTGGATTTTCAGTCGAATTGCGTAAATCGCAATGTCGATCGCAGTGGAACTCGTATAACGATACTCTGGCTTTTCAGCAACACACGGATTGACTGATTGTCTTTGTCCATCCTATAAAAGCGAAACATACATGAAGAATATGCTCTTCACATATACCCGCGTATCGCTCAAGTGACTCCAAGAAAGATTCGTGTTCGGAACTGCTTTATTGATTCCAGGGGCCTGCTGCCTTAAGTTATAGCGGCCCCGATACGGCTTGATTAACCAGAAAGAATGTACAACCAGATTTTCGATAGCATAAATGTCGACAGGGAGCAAGCAGGAATTGGAAAAATTGGGCCTTTTTTCAGGAAATTTGGGCAATAAACGGACAAACTATATGGGATTCCGCCCCATCGGGGAAACTCGCGGACTGCTCAAAATCCGGGGCCCGTCAGACCCTGCACGGCTTTCCAGGAGAGCTGGACGGCCCTTCATATTGAAATTTCAGAAGCAAGCAGACCTGTTTTGCTTGACATGTGCTTCATCAAGCCCGGAGGATCGGCGGATATTCTGAAGATGTCCGGCTTTAGATCTTTGGAAATGCGGGGGGATATCGGCGCGGCAATCCCATGTCCACTTGGCGTAATTTCCGGCGCCGTGCCCAGGGCAGGACGTCGTTTAAAGAACCGGGCAGGCGCCTCGAATTCCACGAAAGTGCAGATCTTCAGATTCTTATATATGGGCGCGGCCGTGAAGAACACCGCTACTCTCCTGAAATCGTGAATTGATTTGACGGGTTGAAGCTGATATAGCCGCCCAAGAAGATGAAGCGATTTGTTTGGGGGCGGTCCCGAAATCGGCAGATGAGTGACGGACCGGACCCGTTTGGCAGGTTTATATGGGCGCATGATAAGGGGGAGAAATAACATGGTCGAGGGTTCAAGAAATTCCGGCGAGTCCGGGCCTGTAATCGATAACAACGCAATTATCAATCTGAAGGCAATGCTCGGCCCGAAGAGCGGCACGCTCTTGCCGGGATTAATAGATCAATTTTTAAAGGACGCCGAGAACCTGCAGATTCAGGCCCACAACGCCCTGAGGGACGGCAAGACGGACGATTTGCACAGGGCGGCGCACAGCCTGAAATCGACAAGCGCAAGCTTCGGGGCGACTTTGCTGAGCTCTTTCTGCCGGGAGCTTGAGATGAAAGCGAAAACCGAAGAGCTTGC
This sequence comes from uncultured Syntrophaceae bacterium, assembly GCA_964556675.1. Lineage (GTDB taxonomy): Bacteria > Desulfobacterota > Syntrophia > Syntrophales > UBA4778 > JBDKTK01. Next base: position 5,769 of record CAZKYN010000172.1, on the reverse strand, counting down.
CGGTTCAGATATCCTGTTGAGCAAAATTAGAATTCAGTTTGACAGGGCAAAGGAACACCTGGTCCAAATCAGGGACAGTTGCCTGCAGAAGCTATAACTGACCACGGGGCCTTATCGGCCGGGACTTGGACTCAATATCGCAAAGTAAGGAATTGATCCGCATTAAAGATATCCATGATGATCCCGATAGTAGTCGATGCATTCCTGTTGCTAAAGGATTCAAGTTTGAGGAGTCAATATGAAAATTTTAGAAGAACCCGGCCGCGACTGCGTGCGCGTAAATTCAATGCTGATACGAAATGATGAAATAGTTGATTTGCGGCAGGCCGATAAAGGCGGTAAGCAAGAGTTCGCGATTTCCGAGACGGTGGAGAGCATTTCGGACTTGCTCGGAGATGCTGTTTCCGCAAAAGGGATGGGTCTGATAATCGATACAGACCCGGACCTGCCCCGGTCCGCAATCGGAGATCCGATCCTGCTTAAACGAATTGTCGTGGAAATAATGGAAAATGCCGCGAATTTGCCTGATTCCGGAGATATCCTCATCTCCGTCAGTTTGCAACAGGAGCTTGAAAACGAAATTACGGTGGGTTTTGCCTTTGAGTATTTCGGGTGGGCAAATCCCGGCGCGGCGCCCGCAAACGGCCGAAAAACGAATATCCGGCGGCTCTTCCGGTTCGGCATACGGCTGCAAAAATGCCCGGACAGCCGCCCGGTCCGGTATGAGCGTATTTCCAACGGACAGAAAGCGCTCATTCTGTCCCGAAGCGAAGCCTTATGCAAAGTGCTCTGCCGCGATCTGGGGATTTTTGGATTGGACACGCGGCAATCCTATTCCGTAGATGATGCAGTCGAGAGACTCAGGAGCGGACAGGATATAAAAATTGTCCTGATTGATTCGGCAATATCCGCCGATATGCTCGATGTTTTTGAACAGCTCCGGATTGAAACTCAATTTGCAGTATTTATCGCTATAGCGCCTGCGATATGGAATGTGACACCCGAAATGAAGCCTTATGTGACGGAGATCCTGAGCAAGCCTGTAAACAGGACCGCAATTCTCCAAATGCTTCATAAACTGCTCAAGGTGAGGGGACACGGGCGAGGACATGGGCCGGGCCGCATCCTGATCGATGTAGCGGATGAAAAACCGGAGGTTGATTACGGCGATAAATTCAAAGGCCTGAAAGTCTTATTTGTGGAGGATAACTCCGTCAATCAGGTGCTGGGCCGCATCATTCTGGAGCAAGCGGGAATGGTTGTCGATGTTGCGGAGAACGGATTGAAGGCTGTTGAACAAATCCATAGCCGAGGCGATGAAATAGATATTGTGCTGATGGACGTACAAATGCCGGAAATGGACGGTTATGAGGCTACTATCCAAATCCGCAAGGACGTCAGGTGTGCATCCATACCCATTATAGCAATGACAGCCAACATTTTGGAAGGCGACAGAGAGCTTTGCCTTGCTGCGGGAATGAACGATTATATCGGAAAACCGATTAACCGCGAAGGGCTTTTCTCTCTGATAGAGAAGTGGACCGCTCATAAGAGATAGCGTCTTCAAAAACATGTTTGGTAAACGTCATAAAAAATTACCGTGTTTTGCGAATGAACCTTGTGGGCGGGCATCTTCGACACGATCCTGCCTGTAATTCAGGGGGAAATCCTGAAAGCAACCCCGGCATTGATTCAAAGGAAATATTTGTTCCTCTTTCTCTCTTGCTTTGTATGCTAAGGAACTGTAATATTGGTCAAAGCGGAAATGAGAATTCTCGAACATGGTGTTTCGCAGCGGCTCTTTGCAACTGCCGGCCGGCCATGCGGGCCGCCGTTTGCCCGCCGGCCGCGATTGATGGACGGACCGGTTTCATTGATAGATTCACAATCCGGGTGAATATTTTAAAGAAAATGAATCGCAGGGGTTATGAAAAAAATTTTGATTATCGATGACGAGGAAGACCTTTGTTTTTTTATCAAATTGAATCTTCAGAAGACCGGAAAGTACAAAGTGCTTACGGCGTTTACCGGAACGGAGGGGATCGGCGTCGCCGGTAATGAGAAACCCGACCTGATCCTTCTGGACAGGGTAATGCCCGACATGGCGGGCGATGAAGTAAAATCCATTCTCAAAAACAACGGGGAGACGAAAGGCATACCTGTTGTTTTCATGACTGCTATGATTAGTCCCGAAATGGGAGATTTCATAGCCAAGCCGGTGTCCATAAGCAATCTGTTGGAAAAGCTCGGCAGTATTCTCGGGAACGACTGAGATCGACATCGCTGACCGGGGGCTGCGGTGATTATATCGGGATATAAGGCGGCAAAAATCTACGAGAGCGATATCTTCGCAGTATATCGCGGTATAAGGGAAGCGGACGGCGCGCCCGTAATCCTCAAGCTGCTCAATGACGAATATCCAGCGCCGGAAGCCCTCAACCGATTCCGGCGCGAATACGACCTGATGAGTGAACTCGCCGGAGTCGAGGGAATCAGTCGCGTATACGCCCTGGAGAGGAGGCGCAATACCCCGGTAATTGTTTTCGAGGATATAGGCGGCGAATCGCTCGACCGCATGATTGTCGCGCACAGGCCGACCATTGCGGAGTTCCTGTCCGTATCGATCCGGATCGCGGAGATCCTGGGGCGGATCCACCAGCGCAGCATCATGCACAAGAACATTACCCCCTCGAATATCATCTGGAACAGGCACACCGATGATATAAGGATAATAGATTTCGGTTTTTCGACATCCCTTCCCCGTGAGAACCCGCAGCTCAAGGCGCCCGAGGTCCTGGAAGGGACCCTGGCCTATATGTCTCCCGAACAGACAGGCCGCCTGAGCAGGTCCATTGATTACCGGACGGACTTCTACTCTCTCGGAGTCACGTTCTACGAAATGCTTACGGGGCGTAAGCCCTTTGCGGCTGCCGACGCAATGGAAATGATCCACTCCCACATAGCCAAGGCGCCCCCGGCGCCGCATGAAATAGACGACGAAATTCCGGCTGCGATTTCGGGCATAATACTGAAAATGATGGCGAAAAGGGCGGAGGATCGCTACCAGAGCGCGTTCGGGATCATCTCCGACCTGAGTCATTGCCGTGACGAGCTGCTCTCCACAGGCAACCTGAAGCCCTTCGCGGCCGGCCGTAATGATATTTCCGACCGGTTTCAAATTCCCCAGAAGCTCTATGGACGCGAGGGGGAGATACGCTCTCTGCTTGCTAGTTATGAACAGGCCCGTCTTGGGGGGCGGCAGATCGTTTTCATCTCCGGTTATTCCGGAATAGGAAAGACCTCCCTGGTTTGCGAGGTTCGCGACCATATAGCCCTGAACAAAGGCTGGTTCACCTCCGGCAAATTCGAGCAGCTTAACCGTAACATCCCCTATTTCCCATTGATCGAGGCCTGTAAAATAATCGTGCAGCTGGTGCTGACGGAGCCTGAAGAGAAGGTGGCCTGGTGGAAAGATAGGATCCTTTCCGCCCTGGGGCCCAATGCCGGGATCATAGCAGACATCATCCCCGAACTGGCGATAATAATCGGGCGGCAGCCGTCCGTGCCCGAACTGAGTCCCGCCGAAACAAAAAACCGCTTCCAGCTTACATTCCAGAAATTTATCCGGACTTTTGCCCATGAAGACCATCCCCTGGTTATATTCCTCGATGACATGCAGTGGGCGGACATTGCCTCGCTGGAGCTGATAGAATTTTTCATGACCGATCCGCATTCCGGCCATATGCTTGTAATAGGCGCGTACCGGGACAACGAAGTAAGCTCAGGTCATCCGGTATTGGGCATGCGGCAGTCATTGGAAAAGGCCGGAATGAAAATAAGGGATGTCCGGCTCGGTCCCTTATCGCTTGACGATATAATCCGGCTGATTGCCGACATGCTCAAAGACGATCCGGACGCATGCCTTTCTCTGGCGATGATATGCCGGGAAAAGACCGGGGGCAATCCGTTCTTTTTAGGCCAGTTTCTCCATGAGCTTTACAAGGACATGTTTATCAGGTTTGCGGACAACCGCTGGCAGTGGGACCTGGATGGGATAAGGCGGACCAGCGTAACGGAAAACGTCATCGACCTGATGACCGGCAAGATACTGAAGCTGCGGGACCGGACGCAGCGGGTCCTGAAGCTGGCATCCATAATAGGCAACCATTTCGACCTGCAGGCGATATCCGCAATAAACGGGAAGAGCCCTCCGGAAACAATAGACGATTTATGGGAGGCCCTGCAGGAGGGTCTGCTTCTGCCCGTCAATTACGTCTATCGGACCTTGCCGGACGACTCGGATCGCAGCGAGATAGTATACCGCTTTGTGCACGACCGCGTCCTGCAGGCGGCCTGCGACCTGATACCGGGCGAGGAAAAGCCCCCGCTGCATTGCAGGGTGGGCAGTTTTCTTCTGCAGCGGATTGCGGACCCGGAAAGAGACGAGCGGCTTTTTGAGATAGTGACTCATTTGAATCTGGGGGCCTGCTTTATAGGAAAGAAGGAAGACCGGGAAAGGCTGGCCCAGCTCAACCTTGTTGCCGGGCGGCGGGCCAAGGCTTCGGGCGCCAACGAGCCCGCACTCAAGTATTTGATGTCCGGGCTGGACATCCTCGGCCCCGGCCGGTGGCGGGAGGACTACACCCTTTCCCTTCAACTCCATAATGAAGCGGCCGAGGCCGCCTGCTTCAGCGGCAAATATGATGAAATGCATTCGCTGATAAATGAAGTTTTGAGCAAGGGCCTTATTCTTCTGGACAAAGTCAAATCGTACGAAGTGAAGATCCGCGCTTTAATAGCTCAGTATAAATACAGGGAAGCCGTCGATGCGAGCCTTTACACTTTAAAACTCCTGGGCGTGAAATTACCCGTGAATCCCGGCAAGGGGGCCGTCATGGCGGGGTTGCTAAGGATGAAAATGGCCCAGGGGAGAAGGGAAATAGAGGACCTTATAAACCTGCCCTTGATGACAGATCCCCGGAATCTGGCGGCGATGCAGATAATGTACTGCATCCGTCCTATTACTCCCGGTTACAATCGGAATCTCTATGCCCTGATCATCTTTAAAATGACCGAGCTCTCGGTTATCCACGGCAATTGCGCTTTTTCCCCCCTGACGTATGCGGCATGCGGAGCTATTCATTATTCCGTCCTGGGTAAATTCGAAGTCGGCCTGAGGTTCGGAAAGCTCGCGCTGGCCCTGGTCGAGAAGATCAACCCGGAGCAGTTCAGGCCTCTCGTGACCGGTTTTTATTATAGTACGCTTGCGAATTTAACGGAGCCCATCCGCTATCATTGGGACGCTCTGCTGAAGTCCTACGTGGGCGCCGGGGAGGCGGGAAATTTCCAGACCGCAGGCACGTTGCTTGCCATTGGGTCTTCGGTGCTGCTCCACAGCGGCGTGGATGTTTCCAGCGCCATTGAGAAAATCATGTCTTATTCCGGAACCCTGTCCCACTATGGACTTCCGGCGCAAGTAATTACTTTGAATATCGAAGCCCAGTTCCTCCAGGACCTGAAAGAACCGTCCCCGGTGTTGGGACAGCTTGCCGGCGACTTTTACGATGAGCATAAAATGTTGACTGTTCACCTGGAATCCGGCGACAGGATGACACTCTCAGCCGTGTTCGCCTTGAAGACGCACATTTGCATGATCTTCGGGGATTATCATCAAGCCGCGAAGTTCGCCGCCCAGACCCGCACGTACAGGGCCGCCATGATGGGATTCCTGCCGTATTATAAAATCCTCTGGACGGAATCCCTCGCGTA
>CAZKYN010000171.1:0-7677 GCA_964556675.1 uncultured Syntrophaceae bacterium | reverse complement strand
AAAAACAAGTTGCGGCTCTGCACCGGCCTTCCGTTGACGAAAACGTACTGCAGGTCGCGACGGGGGCGCTGGATATTGATGTCCCCCAGGAGCATGGACGCCTTCAGGGCGCCGTCCTCGAAACTTTCCGGCGCGATGATGTGGCCGCGCTCCAGCCCCAAAGCCTCGGCCGCCCGGGCGGACGGCGTCCGGGAAGGCCGGAGGTCCAGCACGGTCCTGCCGTTATGCGTCAGCAGAAAGGCGCGCTCGGGATACAGCAGCGCGTAGGGTATCACCACGTTGAGCACGGCCTCGAACTCGGCCGGGTCGGACTTGAGGAACTTCTTGCGCGCGGGCGTGTTGAAGAATATCTCCCCGACGCGGATGTCGGTGCCGTGCGACGGCATGGTGGCGGGGGACGGTCTCCCCTTCTCGCCGCCCCTGACCCGCAATTCCCAGGCCTCATCCGCGCCTTCAGCCCGGCTTTTCAAAGCCACTTCGGCCACGGCCCCTACCGAGTAGAGCGCCTCGCCCCGGAAACCCAGGGACAGGACCGCCTCCAGGTCGGCGGCGGAAGAGAGCTTGCTGGTCGCGTGGCGGGTGAACAGGGCGTCCAGGTCCTCCCGGGAGATCCCGCAGCCGTCGTCCTTGATATGGACCAGGGTCTTGCCGCCTTCTTTAAGGTGCAACTCTATCCTGGAGGCGCCGGCGTCGAGCGAATTCTCCAGCAGTTCTTTCACCACGGAGGACGGCCGCTCGACCACCTCGCCGGCCGCGATCCTGCTTATGACGTCCGCCGGCAAAACATTGACTTTAGACATGAAAATATCCTTTTTTGACCAAGCCTCGAAAGCCTATTTATCATCCGAACGGCATTGCCGGTTGGCGAAATAAACGGCCACGAACAATCCTTCAGCGATCAGCGACGCCACGCCCAGCGGCTCCAGCCACTCGTCGGGTTCAGCCTGAAGCATGGGCAGTCCCACCGTGCGGCTGGCGATGTAGGCCGCTATTGAACCAGCCGCAACCAAAAGCCCCAGGTGCCAGCCCCAATCCCTTTTGTGATAAATGCCGAACGCCGACACCAGGGCCGCCGCGCCGTTGGCGTAAAAAAGCCAGCCTTTGTATACAGCGTCCTCAAAACTGTCCGGGGCATCGATAACATGAATGAGCCCGACTGCCAGGACCAGGACTATGCCAGCCCACAACTTGAACTTTGGATCATTCCGCATGATACCCTCCTGATAAACCACTGTACCGGCGGATCATATCCACCTTCAGACGAACTTTTTTTCCTTAAGTGGCGCCCCACGGGCTTTTGCCCGTGGCCTTCGGGCGAACGGGCAAGACCGACCTCTATCAACCCTTTCCCAAGGCCAGGGCCTCCGCGACCCCGGCCTTGATCCTCTCCAACTCAACCCCTCTGGCTATGCTCAAACATATAAGGACGACCCCCTGGATCAACAGGAACTTCAGGATCAGGACGGTCAAGGCCCGGAAGAACATCCGGAGCTGTTCCCGGTTGGCCTCCAGGGACCGGACGGCTATCTTTTGCATCAGAAGCTCGCCCCGGGTCCTGGCCGGGTACACCGCCACGCTGGCCGCCTTGTCCATGACCACCAGCTCCAGGGACTGCATTTCTTCGGCGAAAAAGACCCGCCCCGAGTTCAACATGGCCATTCCCACCGCCATACAAACGATCAACGCGAACCCGCTCCACAACATTATCCGCCCGCCGCTCTCGGAACGCTTCCACAAAAGATCGATCTTCTCCATACGTCCCCCCTCTTTACCCCGTAAAGGGCTGTCCTGCCGGACATCCGCCCCGCGCATCGGCGGGTGAACAAGCCCCTCACCGCTTCTCCGCCGTTGGCCACGGACATGATACCACAATGGACCCGCTACAATATCTCCAGCTTTTCCAGCCACAGGACCTCGCAGGCCCCGTCCCCCCCATCCCTCCGGCTCACTGAAGTGTAAATGTACGAACCGTCCTGGAACACGATATTGACCAGCCGCCCTTCCATGACCACCACGTCCCCCACACGCACCTGGCGGAGCTTCTTCTCGATGGCCGCATCGGCCGGGATGATGTGGATATTGGCGATATGGTAATTGACCATACCCGCCACGCCGCTGGCCCACGAGACCGTGAACAACAGCCGCCGCACCGCCGGAACATGGTGGATCTTGTACATGGCGCCGCTCTTTTCCTCCGCCATGAAACCCCAGCCCACGGCGATGTCCACCGGCGACAAGCGGGAGAAATCCCCCGCCGGGAAACGCCAGGCCAGGCTCAGGACCCTGGCCTCGACGGAGAAATCGGCCACCCGCACTATCTTGTGCCCCTTGTGGGGGAAGGCCGTCAGCGGCAGCCGGATCAGCTGGTACGGCGGCGCCACCGCCACCGGGCCGACCATCCTGCGGTAGCGCGGGGTATAGATGCAATAGTTATAAACGAACAGGGCCAGCAGCCCGGCCAGGACGAAATACCGGACGTAAAAGAGCGCGAAGAACATCCTCTGCAGCATCCGGACCCGGACCGCCCGCTTGGCGGCCGCCCCGCCCGAGGACCGGCCGCCGATCACCTTGCCGCAGGAATGGCAGCGCATCCCGCCGTCGGACTCGCCGGCCAAGGACAGGAAACCGCAATGGGGGCATTCAATGAAATCTTTCACTGGCATCCATCCGCTGAAGCATTCACGTAGCGATCATTGACCTTCACCCTACCCGGTAGGGCGAAGGTGGGGACGATCACCGATCGCCCGATTCTTTCCATCCATCACACGCGTCTGGACATTGGGTAGCGGGCAGACAATATCCGCTCGGCGACTCCACCTATCAAAGGATCAATTTCCAATCAAATTCAACACGACCTTGACCACATTCTCCTTGTCCGCCGGGCGGCTGGCCGCAACCAGGAGCGTCAGCGCGACCAGGGCGTTGTCATCATTGCGCTTCGCCCCGTCTTTCCTCAGCAGAAGCCTGTTCTTTTGAAGGAAACAGATGAACAACGCCGCCGCGATACGTTTATTTCCGTCAACAAAACTGTGGTTCTTGGTCACAAAATACAAAAGGTGGGCGGCTTTCGACTCCACGGTCGGATAAAGGTCCCTGCCGCCGAAAGTCTGGTTCACCGCACTCAGGGAACTTTTGAAGCCGGCGTCCTTTTCCCGTCCGAAAAAGTTTGAACCAGCAAACTTGACGCGCATCGCCTCGATAATACCAGCCGCCTCCTCGTAAGTCATTTCAAAACGTACTTTCGCCGTCCCCTTGGGTGCGGACAGCCGCTCATGGTCGTGGTCATCCAGCACGTCCAGCGCGCGGGAATACGAACTGATGACCTTTATCAACCCCTTGGTCTCATCTGTAACGCTGTCAAGGCCGATGACATTCTCCAGCAGGCTGATGGAACGACGCAGTTCCAGATACTTCTCTTGCGCGGCACGCAACCGTTTCTCGTTGACCGTGTATCCGTCGACCAGGTGCTTGCGCAAGACATTCGTCGCCCAGATGCGGAACTGGGTACCGCGCCTGGAATTTACTCTATAACCAACCGAAAGAATCATGTCGAGGTTATAAAATCTTAGCGTCCGCTGTACTTGCCGTCCGCCCTCAACTTGAACTACCGAGGATTCCTCGGTAGTTGCATTTTGATCCAACTCCTTCTCTTTATAGACATTGCGAATATGAAGCCCTATCGTATCGGTATCTTTGTCAAAAATCTCCGCCATCTGCCGCTGCGTCAGCCAGACGGTTTCGCCTTCAAGACGAACGTCGATCCGTGCGGTTCCACCCTTGGTTTGATAAATTTCGATCTGTGATGTCTGATTCTTTTCCGCCATAAAACCTCCCCCTGTTTTGGGTTATTAACCTCCTCGGCCCGGGGGAAGGCGCGAGGGAAAAATCTGGACTTAAGGGCGATCACCGATCGCCCGATTCTTTCTTCCCTTCACACGCGTCGGGACATCGGGCAACGGGCGGATACTATCCGCCCCTGCGTGTATCTCGGTACCGACACACACAAACGAGAACTACACATTTATCTGCTCTTCAATACTTTTTGCAAACGCAAAACACTCCTGCTGAATATTGACCATTTCACGAATAAAATCGTCCTGACTTAAAGCCTGTAAACCAGCAACATACTTCTCGCCTCCCACAGCAATTAATATATTCTTGTTGGCCTTCATCATAACCGCGTCTAACCTCTCCCTCACCGACTTTTCGAGGTCCGGCTTAATCTCTAGCAACGCTTTATTGAGCAGTCCATATTTCTCATTCGCCTCTTTATAATATGGCTCAATCATACGCTTACCATCAACATCACTGCCTCGAAAATATATTGAAGAATACAGCGCGACGGCTTGCGAGCTCCCCGCATACTCATTTAATAAATTTCTAAACTTCTTTAAAATCTCTCTTTTTTCCTTATCCTTCTCTTCCTTCGACTCAATATTACGGAAGAGAAACTTATTAAAAAAGTCTTTAAAAAACACCACGACATTAAACAAAACGCTAAGCACCAATGCAACGATCAACCATCTTTCTTCCATTTCTAGTCCTCCATCATGACTTCCTATGAGCAATTCAGGCCGGGCGGCCTGAATTCAACTTCCGTCCTTCACAGCCGCCTTGCGCTTGTTCAATTCCTCCCGAGAGAATTTCCCGCCGCTGGCGACATGCCGCAAGCGACCCATAACCTCCCGATAATCGCTGGACGGCCGTGTCCCGCCCACATACTTCTCAACCCAGTCGCGGAATAAAACATCGAGAGTCTTCCGCTCACCCATGGCCTTTTTCCGGGCCTTGTGCAGCAGTACCGGACTGATTCTGAATCTGATTTTCGTCAACATGGATTATTGCCCTTCCCAAACCTCCGGACAAATCTACTCAATCCCACACCGCCTGGTTGTAATTCTTAAGGATAACTTTGTCGCGCGTGATCAGCCCGGCTTCCTCAGCCGCAGACTGGGCCACGATCAACCGGTCGAAAGGGTCGCGCGTCCAGTTTATCCGCGACGCCTCGAGGGCTACCGCGACGAACGGCGCTTCGCAAACCTTCAACCCCAGTTCGCTGTGCATGTCACGGATAAAAGTGTCGAGTTTGAGATGTATCTTCCCGGCCTCGCGCAAGAACTGAATCTCCAGCAGCACCATCGGAGAGATGGCAAGCTGGGCGTCATCCATGAACTCGCGTACGCGAGGGGGAAAGCGCTCCACCTCTCCGGCATACAACCATACAGCGGCGTGGGTATCTAGATAAAGGGTTTCCATTCCTTGGACCAATCCATATGGACTAGCTCTTCCGGCGGGCATTTAAAAATGTTGCGCTTCTTGAGGTTCGCCAGCTTGGAATGTTTTTTCGACGGGACCAGTAACACAGACTGGCCTTTGCGCGTAATTTCAACCGGCACGCCGGTCCTGGCGACCCGGTCGATAACGGTATATATCTGTTTGCGGAGCTTTGTCGCGGTCATGATCATAACTGAACCTCCTGCCCAACTATAACCTCTGTAGCGTACGCTGTCAATATCAATGACGTACGTTATGGGCACCTACACATTGCTTCCAATACGAAAACGACCGAAGATAAACTTGTTATTTTATATTTTTATCATTTCGTTCTGCAAATCTTTCAAGCCCCACAAAGCCCATTCTTCTGTTTCTTTCTGAAACGTCTGCCATGCTTTGTCTAAAACATCAATATCTTCTTTGCCTACAATTGGCCTATCAATAAATTCAAAGTTATTATATTGTGGAACCGCCAAAAATGAATGCGCCGTTCTCGATACTAATAACAAATCAACAAGATTGGCCACTTGGCAGATTACCTTATGCGCATTCCACAAAGAACCCAAAGTAATTGTCAAATCATCAGCGTTCCTGATACTTCTGCTTCCTGGTGAAGCAGAATGCGCAATAAACTTATCCACATGCAAAACAATATCTGCAGACGCACTTTCGATCTTCTTTTTAAGATAACTAATGCTGTCCACAAGAACAACATTTCTAGGAGAACGCTGATCCGGAAACACTCCGCAAAGCGCATCAATTTGCTCATGTCTAATCCGAATTGAATGACTGTCTAATTCTTTAGGCAACCAATAAACCCCTGAGCCACCTTTCTCCAGCCTATACGCATCAGCCTTTCGCTCTACCACACCATAATCGTACTCCAATCCATCTACTAAAAATAAATTCTCTCGGGTGATGAGAGAGGCGTTCGCTATCATATCCTTTAATAATGCGACCAAAGAAAAAGTCCCTTGGCTAGAATGTTCTAACTGCGACGGTACATCTACTAACCTACGAATGGCAACCATCTGACTATCAAAAAAACAATTGTCTATAAACTGATGCACCATTCCATTCATTTCCGCTTGCTCTTGATTATCTATCGACGCAAGTCTACGTGCTTCATTAATTACATTAAAGACGGCTGCGTTCCAAACCATTGCGTAAATCTGATTAAATACAGAATTTCGATCATTGCCTGAAAGGCACGCCTTCCAAAGAGCATGTTTGTCTTTAAATTTCTGCAGTGCCTCTGACTCGGACATAAAGTTTATCACCTACCAATTGGGACCAACGGATCACAATTTAAACCTGCAAGCCTGAATTCATTTGCCATCCTGACTTATTGCCTTGAGCTCGTTGAGCTTGGCCAGGGCCTGTACCGGCGTCAGGTTATCGACGTCGAGGGCTTCCAGCGTCAGGCGGATCTCCTCGGCCACGGGATTGGCCTTGACCGGGCCGAAAAGCTCCGACTGGGTCTCGCCGCCCTGCCGCGCCTTGAGGCGCTCCTTGAGGTTCCCGCCGAGTTCCAGCTCCGCCAGGACCCGCTTCGCCCGGCGGATCACCGGCGCCGGCATCCCGGCCAGTTTGGCCACGTAGATCCCGTAGCTGTCGTCCGAGCCGCCGGGGACGATCTTGTGCAGGAAAATGACCTTGTCCTCCCACTCCTTGACCGCCACGTTGTAATTGCGCACGCCCGAGCGCTCGTCGGCCAGAAGGACCAGTTCGTGGAAATGGGTGGCGAAAAGGGTGCGCGCCTTTTTTTCGGCCAGGTATTCGGCCAGCGCCCAGGCCAGGGCCAAACCATCGGTGGTGGACGTGCCGCGGCCGATCTCGTCCAGGATCACCAGGCTGCGCGGCGAGAGGTTGTTCAGTATATCGGCCGCTTCCGTCATCTCCACCATGAACGTGCTCTGGCCCTTGGCGATCTCGTCGTGCGCCCCGATACGGGTGAAGATCTTGTCGACCAGGCCGACGCGCGCGGAAGCCGCCGGGACGAACGATCCCGCCTGCGCCATGATGACCAGGATCGCGTTCTGGCGGATATAAGTGGACTTGCCGGCCATGTTGGGGCCGGTGAGGATGACCAAATGGTTGTCCTCGCAGTCAAGGCGCGTGTCGTTGGGGATGAAATCCTCGGCGGCCAGGACGCTCTCCACCACCGGGTGGCGGCCTTCCTCGACCAGCAGTTCCGCGCCTTCCGTCACCGCCGGCCGCACATAACGCGGCTGGGCCGCGACGACCCCCAGGGAATACAGGGCGTCCAGGCGGGCCAGCTCCTCGCCGTAGCGGTGCAGGGGGACGATCTCCGCCAGCACGGACTTGAGCAGCGCCTCCAGCAGTTCGGCCTCGAGCTTGAGGACCCGCGCCTCGGCGCTCAGGATCTTCTCCTCGTATTCC
>CAZKYN010000170.1:0-7720 GCA_964556675.1 uncultured Syntrophaceae bacterium | reverse complement strand
ATCAAGGTTACTGCCGCGTATTTGCCCACGTTTGGAGCATCCTGATTGACAGTGAAAAGGCGTGCCTGAAATTGCGCAACTTCATTGTTCTTTTCATTTATGATCCGGAAAACAAGCCCCCCGTTATAATCACTGGTGCCGGCGGGGGTGTCGGCCATCTTGAAGGTGGTAAAAGGCGGTATTTTGATCTCGTTGAGCCGGGAGAAATACGCTGCGGTCGTGCCATCCGTTTGAATGACGAGGACCTCAGATGTCATGTTGTAGAAGCTGAAAGGAACTTGTGAAGCGCCGGTGTAACCGTTCAGATTCAGTCGCACATCAGTTGGGACGAAGTCGTTCAAGTCCTTTCCCGCTTTATCTCCCAGGTATTTCCCAACTGGAATCCCGGAATTCACACCTTTTCTGTCGATGTAAATCCAATCGCCGCCACCCATGCTGACGGCGGCGTAACCGCCGGAGAAGCCCGCAGCGGATGCATATTGCGGTTTGACGATTGCTTTGCCTTCAGGGCCGATATAACCCCATTTCTGCCCTGTCCGGACGGCGGCAAGCTTGTCATTGAAGGGGAGGGCCTTTTCATAGTCCGGATTTATTACAAACTTTCCTTTTTTATCGATGAACCCCCACTTGCCGTCAATAAGAACAGGGGCCAGGCCGTCGCTGAAAGAGCCGGCTGCATCAAACTGGGGAGGGATGACCATCTTGCCGCGCTCATTGACGAATCCCCACGGCGCTTTTGCAGCTGCGGTATCGACCGGAGCCAGTCCATCGCCGAAGGATTTTGCGCCTCTGAAAGCAGGTTGAATTTGAAACTTCCCGCCTTTTCCAATGAAACCCCATTTCCCGTTGGTTTTGACGGGCGCCAGACCCTGGGAAAATTCTCCGGCGTCTTCAAACATGCTGCTGATGACGGCCTTTCCTTTCTTGTCGATATAACCCCAGCCATTTTCTTCCCTGACCGGCGCGAGCCCTTCCGAAAAATCGCCGGCCGCGCCGAACCGGGGATTTATTGCATACCTGCCCTTGCGGTCAATATATCCCCATTTCTGATTGAGTTGAATCGCCGCCAGGCCTTCCGAAAAAGCCCGGGCTTTATGGAAAGGGATCTTGATGACGAGTTTGCCGCTGCTGTCCATGAATCCGGTCTCACCATCTTTGGAAAGGGCGGCAAGTCCATCGGAAAAATCATAAAATTCCAATTGGGGTTTGACCTTCTGGGCAGAGCTGACAGGCGAGGGGCCCGGCGGGGCGCTCTTTGTGACAGAAGCGCAAGAAAGCAAAAACAGCAGCAGGAGAAAAACAGCAAGAAGTCTCGGTTTCATAGCAGCAACGAACCTCCATTGATTTTGTCCATAACAAGCGGGAAATATCCAGCCGCAAATTTAAAAAACAGTAACGAATCTCAAAAAGATTGTCGTCCATTATTCCTTTTCTCATCCATAGGCAACATTTTTCTTCAAACAGGGTTGACCTAAATGAACATATGAGCTAATGTTCACACGTGAAACCAAGCACATGCAAGCAGATCCATCCCCAAGTAGTCAGTTCGGTCCGAAAGGCGATACCGGACGGCGATCATGAATTCAGAGATCTTGCCCGTTTCTTCAAAGCTTTCGGGGACAGCACCAGGCTGAAGATCCTCATGGCCCTGAGCAAGTCCGAGATGTGCGTCTGCGATATAGCGGCCTTGCTCGGCATGCAGCACTCTGCGATATCCCACCAGCTTGCCCTGCTCAACCGCGAACGGCTTGTAAAACACCGGAGGGAAGGGAAGGTAATCTACTATTCCCTGAACGACACGCATGTGAAAACTCTTCTCTACCAGGGGTTTGAGCATATGAATGAACAAAGGAAGTAAGTTTTTGATGCACATCCATAACCACCACGGCCATAACCACGAAAATCATGAACACCATCACGGCTCCAACGATCTCACCCTGAAGACGCGATTCGTCTTCACTATTTTTTTCAATATCCTGATCAGCGCTGCGGA
Organism: uncultured Syntrophaceae bacterium; assembly: GCA_964556675.1. Lineage (GTDB taxonomy): Bacteria > Desulfobacterota > Syntrophia > Syntrophales > UBA4778 > JBDKTK01. The sequence goes on along the minus strand of CAZKYN010000170.1, from coordinate 5,727 downwards.
ACTCCTCGGAGGCATCCTTTCCGGAAGCCTGGCGCTGATATCGGACGCAACCCACAACTTCTCCGATGCGGTCGCACTTATTTTCGGTTATCTGGGAGAGAAGGTCTCCGAAAGGAAGCCGGACCTAGAGTACTCTTTCGGGCTGCGGCGCTTTGAAGTCATAACCGCCGTCGTGAACGCCATCGCCCTCTGGGCAATTGGAATCTTTATCATTTACGAGGCGGCGCTCAGATGGACAAGCCCGGTCCAGATCAACCTCACGCTGATGATCCCCATAGCCGTAATCGGGCTGGCCGGCAACATGGCATCCATTTTTATCCTGGGCAGAGAGCATAAAAACATGAATGCCCGGGCTGCATTCCTGCATCTGCTCTATGATGCCGTCACGTCAGTAATCGTTATAGGTACGGGCATTGCCGTTTATTTCACCGGATCGCTCTGGATTGACCCTCTTGTCAGCATTATAATTTCAATTTTCATGATCTTCAGCTCGTACGGGATTCTCGCCGAGGCCCTGCGGATATTCCTGCAGATGGCGCCCAAGGGCATCGACCCACAGGAGGTCTATAACAGCATCCTGGAGACTTCCGGGGCGATGGACGTCCACGGGCTCCACATCTGGTCAGTAAGTTCATCCGAAGTGTTCCTGTCATGCCATATCTGCATGGACCAGGGCAGGGGAGTGATGGACAACGACAGGATATTGTTCCGGACAAATTCCATGCTGAAGGAGAAATTCGGGATCGCCCACACGACCATCCAGGTGGAGGCGGGGAAATTCTGTGTCAACGGCAGAAACGGGTGCTGCGACCTGGTGATTTAAAAAGACCCTGATATTCCTTATCTATTCGATGCTTCTCTGGAAAACAGCGCCTCTATTCCCGGTGACTCGGTTTCCCTGCCCGAATAATAAATATACCCGGTGAGGCGGGGATAATTGTCCAGGTCGGTATTGACAAGGTAAGTCGCCCCATATCCGGTTTTCCCGTCTTTCCATGATGCCCTGATCACCGGAATATTATCGGCTGTCGCATGTTGCACCGAAGCCTCGCCAGTGGCTTTTACGCCTTTAATTTTTCTCACCAGGACCAGTTTATCTCCCTTCCTGCTTATGTCCAGCCGGCCGGAATATGTTTTGGGAGAGCCTGGAAGGCGGCCGATCACTTCATATGAACCGGCGAGAGAGGATAAAAGGAAATCCTTCTTCTCCATGTCCATGGCCGGCTCATCTGCAAATGCGAGGACCCCGGCGGCCGGGATCAAGATCAGGGATAAAAGGGCTGCGGCAAATCGTTTCATAAATCCTCCTGATATCGTCATTTCGCGCGGGAAAAGGTCCCGCCCCGGCGGCGTACTATATCAGTGAGTTCAGGCTTCCGGGCAATAATCGTGAAATCACCTATCGTATAAGGGCCGCCGCCGTCCTTGTATTTCCGAGTAAGATTGCAGCCTGACTCAATAACCAGGCGCGCGATCTCGTCGTGGCCTTTTATCATCGCATAGACAGCCGGGGGCGTTTCGTCCTCCGGCGTATCGGGAGAAGCGCCCCGGGAGAGGAGCAGACGCACGGTCTCCACATCTCCCGCCTGCGCGGCGACGCGCAACGGAGTCATGCAGTAAATGGAACAGGCAATGCCGGTCAGGATGAACAGGGCCAGAATGAAATTCAGAAAGGTTGCCATTAGTCCTGTGCGGGTCGAGAAATCGTCTAAAATGAAACGGGCGCAGTAAAGATATATAAAAAAACCTAAAAAAGGTCAGGGGACAAGTGAATGTTTCTGGATACTTTGGACATGAATTATCCAAGCTTATGAATGAAGTCAATGAAATTCTCGAAACCGCAGCCGCCGTGTTTTCCACCGCCGTTTCAGCCTGGGCCCGGATTTGGACCGGAATCCGAAAATTGGGTTCGCTTCGAGCTTTTTCGGGAATGACTTAAAAATTACCTGGGCGGGGGATTTATTTCAGGAAAGGCCTGAGTTGATCTATTTGGATGTCTTCCAGTTTAATCCCGTTGTCCAAAGGCAGGCACAAACTTGTAAGATATGTCATTGAATAGAAACAAAACAGAAACCAAAATACCAGGAAAACAATCCTTTTCAGCATGGCGGCTCCCCCCGGTAATGAATCCGGAGCTGATTGAAATAATCCTGGTTGATGTTAGTTTCGCCATTGCCGTGCCTCAATAAGGGAATGCCCCAGTTTATTCATCCAAGCCTCTGATTTTTCCGGCTATTACATGGTACATACGATCAGGAAATTCCGATCAAATGCTCCATAACCTTATCTGGAAATTTCAGTGCTGGAGAACTTGCCTCGAGGCATATGAACGACAAACAGGGATTTCTGAAGTCAATAGCCGCTCATTTATAAATGAGATGTTGCTCGGGAGGTAATTTTAAATATGCGACATTGCCGCGGCGGCGGGTGGATTTCCCGTCGTCCAGATCAACGCGCTTATTATTGAACGCAACTGCTGCACCCCGGGCGTCACCTACTATAAGTCTGAACCTGGACGCCTCCCTCTCCAGTTTATCTCCGGGCTGCAGCATTAATTCGTAAGGCGGGTTGTTGTCCTCGGTGATCTTCATCCAGGTGGGCCGGCTCGCATAAATTGCGAGCTTGTTAATTTCGGGAAGAGGGGGGCCTTTCTTCACATCGGGGTTGCCGGAATTGGGCGGAAAAGTATTTTGGCTGCCGCCTTCTTGCTTTCCGAAATCGGGAGTCGAGGATATTCTTGCCTTGAAAACGGCGGATTGGGCCTTCTCTGCCGTAAGTATGCCGAAATCGGAGTGCCAAAGATAAATGACTGCGCCGCCGCAGGTGAGTGCGAGCGCCACGGCAATGTACAATAAAGTCCCGGCCACGATATTTTTTCTTTTGAATATGGAGGCCGCTTTCGGCGGAGCCGCACTTTTCTCGAACTGCCCTCCGGGCAGTACATGGTCAGGTTCAGGATTCAGGAAACCCGGGCTTTCCGGCCGGTTCATATCCTCACGCCCTGAGGCGACCCTGGTGGAAGCGGGTTTGCCGGATGCCGTCTCGCCCGAAGCAATCTCATTTACAAATTTAATATGCCTTCTGATTGCTTCGACAAACTCTTCCGGGGAAGAGTATTCCGCGTCAAATTCGATCGTATATTTTGAGTGCGAGTCGATCCTGACAGAAACAGTGGGCATTAACCGGGCCTATTGCGAAGAAATCACGTACAAATTATCGGGTAAAATTATTTCAATCCTTGCTGTCCATTATGGAGCGGTCGTCCGTCAGAACCAAGGCAGTCACGCGGTCCATCGATCTCTTTATTTCACTTTCGAGGTCGGCCACTTTGGATGACAGCGAGGCCAGTCCCCAGGAGAGATTCAGCTCTTTTTCCAGCTTTTTATGGCTCGACGTGATCAGCGATATTATCTTGATATAGCTCTCAAACACCGAAATGAATTCTTCCGGCGTGTACTCGTCCTTTATCTGCATCGTGTAGGTCGATCCCTCATCGATTTTGATCGCAATAGTACTCATATTTTCCCCTCTTCCGGCATGTTAAAAAAGATTCGATTTTTATATATCCCATACAGTTCCTATATTCTACAAGATTCTGAAAAAAAATAATTAAGCTTATTTCCCGATGGCGGCGCTTGTAATGTTCCAGCCTTTATAGTAGATACAGCGTCTGCTGAGGAGGTAAAGTGACCATGCATGTTACATGCAGACTATTTACTTTAATCCTTGGCCTTTCTCTTGTTCTGATCTCTTCCTGCAGCACCGATACCGCCAGAGGCCGGGATTACAAACAAAGCCTGAATAACGGGCCGAATTCCATTAAAAAGGACACAATCTATTTCCTGCTCGACAATTCCGGGTCCATGGGAGAACCATCCGATGACCGGGAGAAAATCGCCTCGGCAAGGAAGGTTCTGTACCGGTTCAACAGGGTCTTTCCCGAAGGCATTTCAGTCGGCCTGCGCAGTTTCGGGGTTAATTACTTCGGCTTTGAATCATCGAATCTCGATTACGGCATTACAGCATTCTGCGGCTGGGACTTCGGAAAAGCCGTGCGCAGCCTTAATGGCCCCAGGGGGACGGGCAATATGGAGTCCGCCTTGCGGGCGGCGAGCGATGACCTGAAAGGAATCCAGGGGAGAATCGCCCTGGTAATATTATCAGACGGCACAGGTTTGAGCGGCAGCCCCGCAACTGCGGCAGCGGACCTGAGGACGCTGTTCGGCCCCCGACTGTGCATTTATACAGTCCAGCTCGGAAATGACAAAAAGGGCGGGGAGGCACTGAACGGGATAGCGAATGCAAGCCGGTGCGGGACAGCGGTGAAGGCCGACCGGCTTGAAACGGAGGACAATGTCAGGAACTTCTTCCAAAGCATGTTCCCGGCAAGAACCTCCGTGCAGATGAAACCGGCTGCTGCATCCTCTGCCGCTCTCGAAAAGAAAAAAGATGTGCCCGGCGAGGCACCCGAGATACGGGGAAAGAATAAGAGAAGGGGCATGTCGCGGGGAGTCTTCCTGAGACTGCAGATCCGGTTCGACAGCGGCAAGGCCGAAATCAGGCCCATTTACTCCAACGAAATAAAAAAGCTCGCCGATTTTATGAAACGATATCCGGAAATAAAAGTCGCGATTGAGGGCCACACAGACAGCTTCGGAAAAACTTCCCAGAATGAAATGCTTTCCCGCCGTCGCGCCGAGGCGGTAATGAACGAGCTTATTGAGACTTTCGGAATCGACAACTCCAGGATTAAGGCGGTCGGGTACGGTCCGAAGCGCCCGATTGCGAGCAACTCTTCCGAAAAGGGAAGGGAGAAGAACCGCAGGGTCGAGGCCAGGCGAATTTCGGGCTGATCAAATGTCAAAAGATGAAGGACTTCGGGGGACGCCCTTCTTGTGCCTGCAAGAGGCTGATCCTTCTCGGTTTCCAGACCTTGCCTGAATTCATATAAGGAACCATAATCTTGGCGTGAATCCTTCAAATCGGGAGGGATTCGTTTCCATAAAGAATGTTTGCTAAAAAATCAACACGGATGTATGTAGCTCCGATGAGTTGGTTGCGCGTGGGTCGGTTTCTTTACAGGCAAGTTGAAAGCGAATAGTTGAAGTTTTCCTGCCGGAGATATTTCTTCCCTTAAGAGCCCTGTCATTTCATGTCGGCTGAACTTGCCCAGAGTGGCTGGTGAAAGCCCCCCTGTTTATGGTGAAGCTCAAGTGCACACAGAAAGTACCGAATCAGAACTGAAAATACATACGAGGTGTTTATGCGGAGAGCGGAATTCCCTGAAGTATCGGTCGGCCTGTTATTCCTTATCGTCATTTTCTTAATTTCGACTGCTCAAAATGCGCATGCGTCAGGGTATGCCATTTTTACCCAGAGTGCGTCATCGCTGGGGCAGGGAGCTGCGGTCGTATCGCACTCGGACAGCCCTTCCACGATATTCTTCAATCCGGCGCTGATGAACAAGCTTGACGGAACTCAAGTCGAAATCGGGACCACGCTGCTGTTTCCCGAACGGAAGTTCACAAGCGATGCGACCGGAAGGACTTACAAGACCCAGGATGATGTTTTCTATCCCAGCACGTTCTACATCACCCATCAGGTTAATCCAACGGTGAGTGTCGGCCTGGGCTTTTTCAGTCCCTTCGGCCTGGGGACGGATTGGGGCGACACCTGGGAGGGAAGGTATATCACCACCAAGTCTGAGATGGAGACCTATAATATCAA
>CAZKYN010000169.1:0-7850 GCA_964556675.1 uncultured Syntrophaceae bacterium | reverse complement strand
AATTTCTTTTTATCGAGGGTCGTAGACAGTTCCTCGATTCCGTATATAACGCGCGGGCCCAGGCGAAAAAGCGCATCCGAAATAAAATAGACCCGTCCGTTTTTGACGGCCGGCAGCATCCTTATTTTGTGCAGGAGATCCTGAGAATCCTCAATCATACGGGGGTGACCCATCCCGATCAGGATGACGTCGGGAGATTGACGGATAAGCTCTTCGACTGAGTACTTGACATATTTGGTGCCGGCGTTTGCGGCAACGTTGGTCCAACCCAGCAATTCAAGCGCGTCCTGTATAGCATTGCCTTTGGCGGCGACGATAAGAGGTTCCGGTTGAATGATGCACACCGCCTTGCCTGATGATGTTCTGGATTTCGACCGGAGTTTTTCCATAGTCTTCTCGAAACGCCGCGCCAGCTTTTCCGATTTCTTTTCCGCGCCGAGCACTATACCTATGCCACGTATTTCACATGGAAGCTCCTCTATTCTCCTGGCCTGAAACACATATGTTTTGATACCTAATTTTAAGAGCCTGTCGTTTATATCCTTGGGATTGCCGTCCGTCGTCATCAGGACGATACCGGGTTTGAGGGAGACGATCATTTCCAGAGATGGATTTGACATGCCGCCGACCTTTGGCTTGAGCCGCGCCGCAGCAGGCCTGTCGCAATAGTCGGATACCGCGACCAACCTGCTTTCCAGGCCGATCGCATAAAGTATTTCTGTAATGCTTGGCGCAATCGATACGATTCTCTGAGGAGGGGAGCAAGGGGCTAATACTGGGTTAGTAAGGATTAAAGACGAAATAAAGACGAGAATCAAAACTACTTTCGATAAATTCTTTTTGGCTGCACTGAACACAAAAGGTCTACCTTCCAATAATATCGCTCTTATATATCAATATTCCGCCCCATAAAACATCTTTTGTTCTGCCGGACCTAATAGGAGAGTTCTAGCCCAGGGGTCTCCTTTGTAGGTTTTGGTTTTGTTATCGGCCTTGAAGGCAATGGCCTTGAGGGTGACTGCAACATCTCTCCTGTCGATACTTATTGGCGTATCAACTATCTCTGTCATTGGAGGCGGTTTTACATCTGTTACCTTTTTGAGGTCCTTCAAAAATCCACCGGAAAGGGCAACCTGAACAAGATCGGGGCGGTAAAAACTTTCTCGCAACTGCTCAGTGCTATAATCTTTACCTCCGACTTTAACGCTCAGGTACTGGTCGCCTTTAGGAGAGGACGTATAATAGCCATTAGCTGTTGTAATAATCCACTCGCCATCTTCAAAATCAATCATGGAAGCAATCCCGTGGCGATATCCCATATTCTTATGGAGCCGTCGCCTGCGGATATCACTTGCTTGCCATTGGGAAAGAATTTAGCTGAAGTGCAAGAATTCTTCCGGTGTGACCGCTAAGAGTTTTCCATTCTGAACCAGAGGCTATATTCCATATTTTATTTTGCTGTCGCAGCCTGCACGTAGGGCATATCTTCCATCCGGTGAAAAAGCGACGGAGTAGACCCCACCGATTACACTGCTAATCCAATAGTTCAGGCCTATGATTTCTAAAGTCGTACTCTGAGCATTTTGGGCATAAAAAAAGGGGCTACGTGAATCACGTAACCCCTTTGAGATTACTGGTCGGGGCAGCAGGATTTGAACCTGCGACTCCCTGCTCCCAAAACAGGTGCGCTACCAGACTGCGCTATGCCCCGACGAAAAGAGGGTTTCTTTTTTCATGATGGGGGGAACTTTGCAAGTGTTTTTTCAGATTCAAAATCCCCCTTGATCCCCCTTTAAAAAGGGGGGGAAAGTCACCGGTCGCCCCTGCAATTATTTATGGGCCGGACCTACTGCAGTTCCGGCAGGCTTTCCTTGAACTTCTGAAATGCCTGTGCGCGGTGGCTGACGCGGTTCTTAATCTCGGGCGGCAGCTCGGCGGCGGTTTTCCCCAGCTTGGTATCAACGAATATCGGGTCATATCCGAAACCCATTGTCCCCCGCGGCTCGAACCCTACCCTGCCCTGCCATTTCCCTTCGAATGTCTTGCAGCCTGACCCCGGGATGTACAGGACGAGCACGCACCTGAATGCGGCCGCGCGCCCCTCCCAAGGGATGTCCCTGAGTTCGGCAAGGACCTTGTCGTTGTTCTTTTCGTCGGTGGCGTCTACTGTATCCGTGCCGGAGTATCGCGCCGAGTAAATGCCGGGCCTGCCCTGGAGAGAGTCTATCTCAAGTCCCGAATCGTCCGCAAGTGACGCCTCCCCGGTGTGTTCGGCAACGGTCTTCGCCTTTGTCAATGCGTTTTCAAAGAAGGTGCTTCCATCTTCGACTATCTCGGGGATTTCCGGGTAATCGAGCAGGGATTTGAGTTCTATCCCCGAACCCTCCAGCATGGCCCTTATCTCTTCGATCTTTCCCCGGTTGCGGGAGGCGAAAATGATTCTCTTCAGCGCAGTTCCCCCACGACTTCCTTCTGCCTGCGGGTAATCTGAGATATCCCCTCTGAAGCCAGGACCATCATCCTCTCCAGCAGCTCCCGGGAAAAGGGCTTCCCCTCCGCGGTGCCCTGCACCTCTATGAACAGCCCCGAACCGGTCATTACGTAGTTCATGTCCACTTCGGCATGGGAGTCTTCCTCGTAATCAAGGTCCAGAACCTCCCGGCCGTTCACGACGCCCACGCTGATTGCCGAGACAAAATCCGTGACGGGCAGTCTGGATATCAGTCCTTCGTCCTTCATCTTGCGCAGGGCCTCGACGAGCGCGATAAAACCGCCGGTGATGGAGGCCGTCCGCGTGCCCCCGTCCGCCTGGATGACGTCGCAGTCTATGTAGATCGTTTTCTCGCCCAAGGCTTCGAGCTCGGTAACGGCCCTGAGCGACCTGCCGATCAGGCGCTGTATCTCGTGCGTCCTGCCGCCCACCTTGCCCCGGGTGGATTCCCTGACGCTGCGGGTGTGCGTCGCTGCGGGCAGCATGGAGTACTCAGCCGTGAGCCAGCCCCTGCCCTGCCCTTTCAAAAAGGGCGGGACGGCATCCTCGACGCTCGCCGAGCAGATGACGCGGGTGTTCCCCATTTCCAGGAGAACGGAGCCCTTCGCAAACTTCAGGTAATCCTTCGTGATCTTTATTTCCCGGAACTCGTTCCAGGTCCTTCCGCTATGGCGCATTCCTGTTCCCCGTCGACTTGAAGTCCTGGATGCTTTTGGCCAGGGCTGATGCGATCTTCTTTTGGGTGTCCCTTGACGTGAGCTGTTTTTTTTCAGTTGCGTTGGAGGCAAAGCCGATCTCGATAGCGAGCGCGGGGGTCCCGGGCTGTATCCTGAGCGGAGCCTCCCGCAATCCCCGGTCCTTCCTGGGGAGCACCGGCTCGAGGTTTTTCTGGACGATGCGGGCGAGCCTTACGCTCTCGTTAAGGTTCTGTGTCTTGACCATGTCTTTGACAATGTCTTTGGAGTCGTTCTCGGACCCAGGCGTTGCGCTGAAGCCGGGGAAATAAATCTCGTACCCGGAGGCCTCCTTCCCGAATCCCGCATTCACGTGGATGCTGAGGAAAAGGTCTGCGCCGCCCGCATTGGCTGTCTTTATCCTGTCCGCCAGAGAGGCGCCTTCGCCCGTCCTGGTCAGCCTGGCCGCGGTCCCCGCCTTTTCGAGGTCTTCCCTGATGAACTGCGCCAGGGCATAGGTTATATCGCTTTCGGTCACATCACCTGAAATCCTGACACCCTTGTCTATCCCGCCGTGCCCCGGGTCGAGCACGACAAGGAATTTGCCGGCGGAATCTTTTGCCCATAATGGGGCGGCAATGCACAAGGTGATCAATAATAAAACAAATTGCCTGAATACTCTCTTCATCTTTAGATTCACTTTCCATGTAGTGGAGCCGTCCTATAACTGAAAACGGCCATTTCTGTCAAAAAAGATTCTTCGTCGCTCGGCTCCTCAGAATGACATGTATTGAATACAATCCCTCGGAATGACAATTCTTTAGTCATTTCTGAGCATCAGCGACGGATCTGTTTTTTAAAAGATTCTTCGTCGCTTCGCCCTCGGAATGTCAGATTTTATGACATGCCTCGGACTCTCTCTACGGTTATAACGCTTTTCAATTTCTTCAGGGCGGAAACCACCTCGTTGAGGTGCCGCAGGTCATGGACCTCCAGCTGGAAATCGCAGACCGCGCTCTGGTCCGGGTTGTTCGCGTCGACGGTCGCATAGCCGATGTTGACGTCGACCGCGGAGATGACATTGCTTACTTCCGCCAGCAGTCCTTTCTTGTCCTTGCAAATTACCCTGATATGGACAGGGTACGTCTCCTTGCCCTTGATGTTCCAGTTGACCTCGATGAGCCTTTCGGGGTCTATATCCTTGACCATGGGGCAGTTAGCTGTATGCACGCTGAGTCCCCTCCCCCTTGTTATGTAGCCGATCACCTCATCTCCCGGCAGCGGGTTACAGCATTTCGAAAACCGGACCATGACGTCTTCCACGCCCGTTATGGAAACGCCTGCGGAGGAGGACTTGCTGAACTTTTTTTTGAGCTTCTCGAGGATGGATTCATCCTTGTCCTTGACCGGCTCGGTCGTGAAGTTATTGACGATGGACCTCGCCGAGACCTTCCCGTAGCCCACCTGGGCAAGCAGATCGTCGACCGCGCTCACTGAATAATCGTCGAAGATTTTTTTCATGAGGTCGGACTTGATGACCTCATTGTACTTGAGATGGAATTTCTTCAGCTCTCTCTCCAGGACGTCCCTGCCGATGTCGATGCTCTTGCGCCGCTCTTCAGTCTTGATCCAGTTCTTTATCTTGGAAATTGCTTTCGACGTGACGACGAATTTGAGCCAGTCTTTGCTCGGGTGGTGGCCGGCCTGGGTTATGATCTCGACGGTGTCGCCGTTCTGCAACTGGTACTTGAGAGGGACTATGGTCCGGTTGACCTTTGCCCCGATACAATGGTCGCCTACATCGGTATGGATGCTGTAGGCAAAGTCGATAGGGGTGGAGCCTTTGGGGAAAGCCTTTACGTCCCCCTGGGGAGTGAAGACGTAAACGTCATCGGGAAAGAGCACCATTTTCAGGTTGCGCATGAACTCACGCGGGTCCTTCAGCTCCTGCTGGAATTCCAGGAGCTCCCGCAGCCTCCTGATCTGCTCCTCGTCGTTGCCCTGCAGCGCGTCTTTTTCCTTGTAGCGCCAGTGCGCCGCGATTCCCTCTTCCGCCCACTCGTGCATCTCGCGCGTCCTGATCTGGACCTCCATCCTTTCGCCGTATGGCCCGATAACTGTGGTGTGCAGCGAACGGTAGTTGTTCGCCTTGGGCATGGCGATATAGTCCTTGAACCTCCCGGGCACGGGTTTCCAGATCGCGTGGATGAGGCTCAGCGCCTCGTAGCAGTCCTTCACCTTGTTGGACGCCAGGACGATGCGGAACGCTATCAGGTCATAGACTTCGTCAAAATTGATGTGCTGCTCCGTCATCTTCTTCCATATGCCGTAGAGGTGCTTGGCCCTGCCCTCGACTTCGGCTTTCAGGCCGTATTCCCTTATCTCCTTGCAAATGATCGATTTGATCTCCCTGGTGTAATCTTCGCGCTGCTCCTTTTTCAGGGCGATGCGCCGGGAGAGGTCTTCGTATGTTTCCGGGTTGAGGAACCTGAAAGCGAGGTCCTCGAATTCGATCTTCATCCAGTTGATCCCCAGACGGTTGGCCAGGGGAGCGTAGATCTCGAGGGTCTCCTTGGCGATGAACAACTGCTTTTCAGACGTCTGGAACTCGAGGGTCCTCATGTTGTGGATGCGGTCGGCAAGCTTGACGATGATGATCCTGATATCGGATGACATGGCCAGGATCATTTTCCGGAAATTTTCGGCCTGCCTCTCCTCGAGAGATCCGAACGTGATCCTGCTCAATTTCGTGAGGCCGTCGACCAGGAACGCCACTTCCTGGCCGAAAGATGCCTTTATTTGATCAAGGCTTGTGAGGGTATCTTCAACGGTGTCGTGCAGGAGCCCCGTTATGATGGTCGAAGGGTCCATCTTCATGTCCGCGAGCATTCCCGCGACTTCCATAGGATGGGTGAGGTATGGCTCGCCGGAAAGGCGCACCTGACCCTGATGTACCGCCGCGGAAAAGATGTACGCCTTTTCAATAAGCTCCTGCTGTTCGGCGGACGTGTAACCCTGCAGCTTATCGAGAATGTCCGTTATTCGAAGCATTCTATTGCTGCCAACTCCTCCTGTATAAGATTCGCGACATACCCGGTAATTTCCTCGACCGGCACTGCCTTGACCTGGTCCGATTTCCTGAGCTTCACCTCGACGGCGCCCTGTGCCAGGCGCTTGGGACCGACGGTGACCCGGACAGGTATCCCGATCAGATCGGCGTCGTTGAACTTGACGCCGGCCCTTTCGTCGCGGTCATCGAGGATCGTCTCAATGCCCTGGTCCTGGAGCGAGCCGTAGATGACCTCGGCCGTGCGCAGCAGGGCCTCGTCGTTCACGTTGACGGGCGTGACAATGACCTGGTACGGAGCGAGCGTCATGGGCCAGACAATGCCCTTGTCGTCATGGCTCTGTTCGATGCACGCCGCCACGGTGCGTCCCACGCCGATGCCGTAGCAGCCCATCTGCATGAGCTGCTCCTTGCCGTTCCTGTCCAGGTAGACCGCGTGCAGGGTCTTGCTGTACTTGACCCCCAGCTTGAACACATGGCCGACTTCTATGCCCCTGGCGAAGTCGAGCTTGTGGCCGCAGCGTGGACAGGGGTCGGTTTCCTTGATGATCCGCACGTCGGCGAATTCGCTCACCTTGAAGTCCCGCCCGATGTTCACGTTCTTTACATGGTAGTCTTCCTTATTCGCCCCCATGACGAAATCGTGCATATTCATCAGGGAGTAGTCGGCGACGATCCTAGCCTTGATCCCGACCGCCCCGGCGAAGCCCTTGGGCGCTTTTGTGACCTCGAAGACAATGTCATCCGTGGCGAGTTCGAGCGTATCGGCCCTCAGATAACTGCGGAGCTTGGCCTCGTTCACTTCCTCGTCGCCCCTGATCAGCACGGCGACAGGTCCTTTTTCGGTGTTGAAGATGAGCGTCTTGACGATATCCTTCGGGGTCACTTTCAGGAATGCCGAGACCTCCTCGATCGTTCTCACGTCGGGGGTATGGACCTCCTCCATCGGCAGCATTTTAGACTTGTCGATCTCGATTTTTTCGGGTCTGGCCACCTCGGCCTTTTCCGTGTTGGCCGCATAAGAGCAGTTGCTGCAGAATATAACCGCGTCTTCTCCCGTATCGGCCATCACCATGAACTCGTGCGAGAAGCTCCCGCCGATGTTGCCGGTGTCCGCCTCGACGGCCCGGAATTTCAGGCCGCAGCGGGCGAAGATGCGGCTGTACGCGTTGTACATCTTGCGGTAGCTCTCGTCGACCCCCGCCTCGTCGGCATCGAAGCTGTAAGCGTCTTTCATGCTGAACTCGCGGCACCTCATCACGCCGAAACGGGGCCTGATCTCGTCGCGGAATTTCGTCTGGATCTGGTAGAGGTTCTTGGGGAGCTGCCTGTACGTCTTAATCTCGTTGCGCACCAGGTCCGTTATGACCTCCTCGTGGGTGGGGCCGATGCAGTATTCCCGGTTGTTTCGGTCCTTGAACCGGAGCAGCTCTTTCCCGTACATGCCCCAGCGGCCCGACTCCTGCCATAGCTCCGCAGGCTGAACGGCGGGCATAAAGACTTCCTGTGCCCCCGCCCTGTTCATCTCCTCCCTGATAATCTGTTCGAGCTTCTTTACCACCTTGAAGCCGACAGGCAGGTAAGTATAGATGCCGCTCGTGAGCTTTCTGATCAAACC
>CAZKYN010000168.1:0-7899 GCA_964556675.1 uncultured Syntrophaceae bacterium | reverse complement strand
GTTCAGGCAAAACGACCCTGTTGAAGCTGATCACCGGCGACAACCTCCAGGGCTATGCCAACAGGATATTCCTCTTCGGGCAGCGTAAAGGGTCGGGGGAGATGCTCTGGGAAACAAAGCAGAGGATCGGTTTCCTGTCTTCCGACCAGTTGGTCAATTACCGGAAAACCTTCCGGGTATCCGATGTCGTCGCTTCGGGTTTCTTCGAATCCGTTGGCCTTTACAGGAATTTATCGGAAGAGCAGAAGCACGATGTGCAATACTGGACCGGGCAACTCGGGATATCCGGTTTGAATGAGCGACTGTTTTATCAGACTTCCTACGGCGAGAAACGACTGGTGATGCTCGCCCGGGCCCTGGTCAAATCCCCGGAGCTGCTGATCCTGGACGAACCCTGCGAAGGTCTCGATCCCGCCAACCGCAGGGCCGTAATCGACCTCGTGGACCATATCGGCCGCGACACCCCGACCGACCTCATCTTCGTCACCCATTATGCAGAGGAGCTGCCGGGGTGTATCACTCACAAGCTGGAACTGAAATCGCCCCAGGCTGTTGAATTCGCCCAGGGGATATTGTGACACTTCGACAGGGTCCAATGTGCGGTAGTCAAGCCGGGAATGACGAGTCGGTTGGCGTCATTCCCTCCGCAGCAGCCCAGCATTCAGACGCCGTCTCTGCGAAAGCAGCCTTTTTCAACAGCATTATTTATTCTCAACCACGTGCTGGAGCGGCTTCACCATCTCCTCCGTGAAGCGCTTCTGGATATCTTTCCTGATAGTGGGGATTTTCATCAGGGCGCCCATGACGAAGCTGCGCAGCCGCGCCCTGTAGTCCTTCTGGGGGAAATCGTACCACCCGTGCTGTTTGTAATAGATATGGTCGGCCCGGAACGCGAAACGCAGCGGGCCCCAGATTTCGTCGCGGAACAGTTTCCGCGCGCCCACCCCGAGATAGGTTTTCGGCATTATGTATTCAAGCCGCGCAAATTCGCAGGTGCGGCGGGCCAGTTCTTGAAGGAGATTGTCGACAGCCGCGGAATCCCCCGGCTCGTCGCTCACGATCCCTGCCAGGTTGGCATTCATCTGCTCCGCCGTCGCCGCCAGGATCTCCCGCAGGTCGGGGAGCTGCGCGACGGGCCCGGAAATTATGTAGCCGAACTGCTTGCCTTGGAAAACCGGCTTGTGGGTGTTATAGAATGACCGGTCGAAAAACATCTTCCAGCGCGAGGAAAAATACCTGTCGACAATCGAGCCGGCCACGATAAGCACATCGGACGCCTTCACCTTCGCTTCGAAAAACTCATGGAAACCGTCCTTTCCGAGCCAGGCACATTCGTTGTTGTAGCCGCATTTTATGCAGCCGAGGCACCCTCCCCCGATATCGATCTCATTGAGATTGACGATTTCTGCCCCGTTGCGGAAACAGCTGCCGAAATACCGGACCATCGCCCGGAGGTTTTCGTCCGCAGCGTCCCGGGGCCGCTCGTCCGTCGCAATGTCGGTGACGATCAGGATCTTTTTGCCCTTAAGGTCCTGCAGCTCGCTTCCCTGTAAGGGATTTTCCGGAATGTACCGGAATGTGCTGCGCTCCAGCGGCCGGTAGACTTTCATCGTGGGGGCCTGCCGCCCGGCAACGGCCAGCAGGTCTGTCATGAAAGAAGTGAGCCGGCGCCGCTCGTCCTTTTTAAGAAGATCGTACATGGCCGCGGAGTAGAAGCCGGCATACCTCATATCCAGGTCGTCGCAGATCGCGTGGATATAGTTATGGGCCGTATGGTCGAAAAAGTGGATGGAGGTGGACAGCCCGGCCGCATATTTCCCCCGGAAACATTCCTGGGCCCCCCTCTCAAAGATCAGCTCAATGAACCTTTTGTATTGCGAGCAGACCAGACAATAGTAAAGGGGAAAGGCCCAGAACACGATATCGGACGACTGTATGTCGTCCATTATTTCCCGGAATGCCTTTTCATCCTTCTCCAGCTTGCGGATGCGCTGCGCCGCGTTATGGAAAACGAAACCGTTTTCCGGAAATTTCTTCCGCAGAAAGTTGACATACTGCATAGTCACGCTGGCGTCGCCCTTGGGACTGCCGTTAAGGACAGTAATCTTCATAAAGCAAGCCTTCTTCCTTATTCTTCCTCCTCGCCATCCCGTGGGAGAGGGCTCCGGCAAGACATCTTCCGAAATCTCCCTCGCCCCTTGCGGGAGAGTGGCCGGGGAGAGAGGAAAATTCTTATTTCAGATTCCGGATGCGCACCTCGATATCCTTGTCGTCCTTGAGGAGGTCGACAAGCTTCTTCGGGTCCGTGTTGCCGTAGTGATAGGGATAGAGGACCTTTGGACGGAAGGCCTTAGCCGCGTCCGCGACCATTTCCGGCGTCATCGTGTACGGCAGGTTCATGGGCAGGAACGCGATGTCGATCCCCTTGAGCGCTTTCATTTCCGGGGTGTTCTCGGTATCGCCCGCTATATAGACGCGCTTGTCGCCGAACGCCACGATATAGCCGTTGCCCACGCCTCTGGGGTGGAACGGCATGCCGGGGCTGCGCATGTGCACCAGGTTGTAGGCCGGGACCGCCTCTATCTTGAGGTCCATGACGGTTTTCGTATCGCCGTTTTTAATCACGGTCGCGTCTTTAAGCTGCCTGGCAACAGCCCCGGTGGTTACGTATTTCGTCTCGGGTTTTTTGATATTGCCAACGGCCTTCAGGTCGAGATGATCTGAATGCTCATGGGTGATCAGGACGAGGTCCGCTTTCGGCAGCTTCGAATAATCCGCCATGTCCGCAACGGGATCTATATGGATCGTCTTCCCGCCGAAGGCCATCATGAGGGTACCATGGCCGAGAAAAGTTATGACCAGGTCGCCTTTCGAAGTCTTGAATTTGTCAGACTGATAATCGGCGGCTGAAACGGCCGTCGCCGCCGCAACGAACACCAGGGCCGTGCCGAGCATTAAAAATTTTTCCATATGCCCTCCTTTTTAGACCTTCGGTTTACAGAACCTTTTTCAGAGCCGTTAAAAACCTCTGGACATTTTCTTTCCTTGCCGTGTGCCCCATCAGGCCTACGCGCCAGATCTTGCCTTTAAGAGGTCCGAGCCCCGCCCCGATCTCGATTTTGTAATCGCTGCGCAGGCGACGGCGCACGGCAAGTTCGTCGACGCCTTCGGGGACGCTTACCGCATTGAGCATGGGGAGACGGTAAGGCTCGTCCACGAGCATGTTGAGCCCCAGCTCCCCGAGGCCTTTGACGAGATCAAGGTGGGCGTCCCGGTGCCTCTTGAATATCGCATCCAGGCCCTCCTGCAGGGCCAGGTAAAGCGCTTCATACAGCGCGTAAATCATGTTGACCGGGGCGGTGTGGTGATAAACGCGGTCAGTGCCCCAGTACTTTGCGATCAGGGTGAGGTCGAGGTACCAGTTAGGCACCTTTGTTTTCCGGCTGTTGAGCTTCGCCATCGCCTTGTCGGAAAAGGACAGCGGCGCCAGTCCCGGCGGGCACGACAGGCATTTCTGGGTGCCGCTGTAGACGGCATCAGCATTCCATTCATCCATGCGGACGTCGATGCCGCCCAGGCTGGTCACAGTGTCTACGAGATATATCGAGTCGCTCCCTTTGAGAAGGGCGCCGATCTCCGCCACCGGGTTCCGGACGCCGGTGGACGTCTCGGCATGGACGACGGCCACTATTTTATAAGCCTGCTTTTCCAGAGCCTTTTTCACGTCATCCGCGACGACCGGCTTTCCCCAGGGGAACTCCAGTACATCCACTTCAGCCCCCAGTCTTTGCGCCACGTCCTGCATCCTCACCCCGAAGACTCCGTTTATCAGGACGAGGACTTTGTCGCCCGGCTCGACGAGATTCACG
Organism: uncultured Syntrophaceae bacterium; assembly: GCA_964556675.1. GTDB lineage: Bacteria > Desulfobacterota > Syntrophia > Syntrophales > UBA4778 > JBDKTK01. The sequence continues at coordinate 4,030 of CAZKYN010000168.1, read as the reverse complement.
AAACAGGCCTCCATGCCGGCGGAGCCCGTCCCAGACATGGGGATGGTGAGGACATTATGAGTTTTCAATACCTGGCGCAGCATGTCCCTGGTCTCGTCCATTATCTTCAGGAAATAGGGGTCAAGATGGCCCAGGGTCGGCCGGCTCAGGGCGTTATAGACCTCGGGCGGCACACAGGAAGGGCCCGGACCCATTAGCAGTATTTCTTCTATTCCTGTCAGCAGGTTATTCATCGAATTACCTCCCTGAAATATTATTGGTGGGATAACAGCAGGCATTTTCTCAAAGCTTTTTGTTTTAAGCAAACGAAAATCATTCTGCAAGGGGGCGCATTGCATGAGTCCATTTAATCATCCTGAGCGAGAGCGAAGGATCTTTCTTTTTAACAAATAGATTCAGTCGCTGTCACTCCTTCAGAATGACAAATAAGATATGCTAGCCCGGCTTGCGGGCGGTCAAAAACAAGCCCTTAACATGGCGTCCGAACTCCTCGACCGTATCGACCTGGAAACCGGCATTGGATATGAATGCCTTCAGCTCCCGGAGCGTGAAATTTTTTAGCCCGTAAGGGGGAGGGATTCCGAATCTCGCAAGGAACCTGACCGCTATTTCGGCCTTCTCGGAGATGTTTAAAGCATAGTCGGAGTAAGTGATTACGATGAGGAGCCCGTCCGCTTTCAAGACTCTGTATACTTCATCCATAATGAGGCGGGGGCTTGGGACAGTATGCAGCACATTTGCGAGGAGGGCTGTATCGAAACCGGAATCGGAAAGGGGCAGTCTCTTGCAGTCGCCATTCAGGTACGAAACATTAGGAAGTTTTCCCAGGTTGAGTTTTGCCTGTTCCAGCATTTCCGGGGCAATGTCCACAGCAAGGAGTTCCGAAGCGTTGGGGGCAATGTGTCGCGTATAGAAGCCGGGACCGCATCCGCACTCGATAACCTTGCCTGCCTCCTTGATGGACGCCAGCCTACCGGCAAGCTCCAGCCTCAGCTCCCGGCCGACTACGTAGTCGGTGTGCTCATCATACTCGGCAGCGCAGCGCCCCCAATATGCCTCGTTCAGGTCATAGCCCATTTACTGCCCATTCGAAATGCGGTATGCGGGATTCCCTCTTATACTTGGGGCACCTCCGCATAGCAGGGTTCAATCGATCCGGCCAAAAGCCGGCCATTAAAGGAATGGCCGCAAAAGGTCATGAGCAGAAGGTTTTTTAAGCTGATTACTTCACCTCCGGTGAAGCATGCGGGTCGAAGGGATTGATCCTGACGACCAGCGAGAACATGTACGGGTACTCCTTCCACAGGTGCTTGACATATGCGAGCCACTCCGAAGTCAAGCGGCTGTACGCCCTCTGGATATCACCCTCCAGGTGGAGCCGGTCGGCGGCGCCAAGCTCCAGCACGTTGTTCCTGTAGGCAAGCTCTTCCGAAAGGTGCGACACCGCCCAGAGCACGTCGGTAAACGACTCGTGCTCGAGCAGGGTAGGGTTTTCCAGCAGCTTTATAATGCAGGGCTGGTTGGCTGCAAGGAATGACTTCAGGAATTCCAGGTCTTTTCCCCTGCTGTCTATATTGAATTCGTGAACTTTAATATAATGCCTTATTTTTTTATACTCACTGTCCGAAAAAGCCAGGGCCCCCTGGAGGCGCTTCCTGAATTCCTCGCTGTTAAGGTCATAAGATGACAATGTCCTCAGGAGGTCTGTCCCCATCTCGGTGAAAAACGCCCCAATGACCATATTGAGCTTGCCCATTTTTGCCTGTTTTTCTCTCCAGTTGAGCAGCTCTGTGATTATAATTGTAACCAGGAGGACCTGGATGGGAACAAACGCGATATCCTGGAGCAGATAGAAGTAAGTATCTTCAGGTTTATGAAAAATCGCCAACTGGACGGAATATAGGAAGGCCGAGGCCGCAATCAGCGCGACGGCGATAAGGAGCTTCATTCCTGAACTCATATTTGACATTTAAAATGTCCCTGCAATCGAATTAGATTTTTATAAAAAAAAAGGACGGCAAAAGCCATCCTTATTTTTCCTGAAGGCGCGCGCAGCTGTTTCATGTAAGCACGCTTCAACGGGACCCTTTCCTTTCCTCCCTCCGCCGCTTCCTCGCTATCATCTCCCGGAGAAACTTAACCCGCCCGCTCCAAGGGGATGATTTCAAATTTTCTCCGGCTATTGCGTTCTCCACCTTGTCAAAGGCATCTTCGATAAGGGCATCATGCAGAGGCTCGATAACGAAGCGCCACTTGAGCCACATAGCCGGCCCGCAACTTGCCTCGATCACATGGGCCACCCGGATAATTCCGTTTACAGGACTGATTTCGAAATAGTGGATCCCGTCCAGGCCGGCAGCCAGACCGGCCGGCTCGAACCGGAAGACTGCCTTCTTTCCGGGAATGAATTCTTCCACGTGGTACCTGATGGGCCCGTGCCCTCCCCTTGACCCCTTTCCGAGAGGGCCGTTCAGCTGCATGGGAGGCCAGGTCTCATGCGGCCACAAGCGGTCGTCCGGCCCCGAGAGGCTGTCGAGGATGGAAGCGGCTATTGTTTCGGTCGTGCTTATTATTCTGTCATGCCGGTTGTAAACTTTCATTTCAGGTCTCCTTTTATGATCGCTCTGTAGTTGATGCGGATAAGATCATCGAGGAACTCCGGCGGCGGTTCGCCTTTTTGCACGTGCCCTTTGACTGCCGCGAGCGGCACGTCAATCAGGGCGAATATTGCGCGCCGGATGTTTTCCCGGCCGGCGCCGCCCAATTGTCTCTTTGAAAAAGAAATCAGCCCTTTTTCCAGGTCGCCGGCGAGATTTTCCGCGTGCTCTTTGACTTCCTCCGGCCAGGCGCCGGCAACCAGTTCCTCCCGCCTGTGGAGAAGCAAGATGCGGGCTTCGTTCAAATGGGAGCGGACCCATTTCGCCGTGTAAAGGGCGGCTTCCAGCCCGTCCCGGTCCAGGGCTTCGAGGAAACCGCGCTGAAACGAATCGGCAATACTGATCCACAACTCGGCCAGAAGCACTTCGCGCGAGGTGAACCGGTGGTAAACGGAACCGACCGGCGCCCCGGCCCTCCGGGCGAGAGCGGCGATCGTCAGCGAACCCGGGCCCGTTTCGGATACTATGTCCCGGGCGGCCTTGAGGAAATCATCCCTCCCGAAATAAGGCTTGCGTCCCATGCGAACCGTTATACTAGAATATGAATTCTAATATCAAGAAAAAAACTGCGCCGGCAATCGAGCTGAATTTAATCACAATAGGGCCGGGTCTAAGACCCCACCCGCAATTCGAAGATACTACATCACACGGGTGTTTTAAAACACGCCCCTGCTCAAGGGCAGAGTACAGATGGAATCGGGATAAGAATTACCGGACCCCTGCTTTCGCAGGGGTGACTCATAAATTGAAAAGTGGAGTTGAACAGAAGTGTCATTCCCGCCAGAAATGACGTTCCACAGGATGACTGTCACATTTTGAAGAGATTACGCAGGCTTTCCAGGTATTGACCCGTAGTTTCCGAATTCTCCTCGGGCGCCCAGGGGGCTTTCTCCTCCCGGGACAGGGGGATGAACGGCCCCGCCTTGGTCTCGAAAAAGATCGTGCCGGCCTCCAGGCAGACCCATGTATGGAAGACGCCGCTCGGGATATTGACGACGGCAGGGTCCCCGCCCGGCGCGAGGACGGCCCGGCATTCGACTTTCCCGGCATTGTCAAAAACGATCATCCCGATTTTTCCGCGGACCACCAGGAGTGTTTCGCCCTTTTGCGGGTCGAGATGCCTGTGCGGCTGGATGTAGGAGTCCGGCTCCATTGCATTGAGGAGGCTGTGGCTGGGGTCGGCATCGCTGCAGTGGAAATTGTAATTTTTCCTCCTCCGCGCGGACCCGCGCGCCAGTTCCGTTAATTTATCCAAGTCCCCGCCGGTAATGAATCGGGTCTTTTTCAATGCCCTGCCCCTCCTGTTTTTGCCGGACGTGAAGAATGTAGCACAAAGCCTTTGCCGCAGCCAGATTTATGAGTCAGGCCCCGAG
>CAZKYN010000167.1:0-7900 GCA_964556675.1 uncultured Syntrophaceae bacterium | reverse complement strand
CTGACTGACGGCTGAATCCTGGTAAAAGCGGCGATAACTTCTGTTCTTGAGGACCAGATCACGAAACATATTACCCCCCCGGTTATGTTTTGAAGTTTTTCACCAGAATGAAATAGCACCGTTTTAATGAAATCGAGGAAAGAGCGTACAATTTCGCGAAATGTATTCCTTTCGGTGGTTCTTGTCAATAATTAAATTGCCGTAATTATAAGCTTTTTTTTCTTTACATCCGAAATAATCCGGAATATTATCTCGCGTCTTCCATGTTGAACGGCTCATAATCAGTTTTCTTCCAACTCCAAGTAATTTTCGGCGGTGAATAAAATGGCATCAAATAACGGCGAAACAAACGAGGCAATCGGAATAGCCAAAGCGGTCAAGTCCCTGCGCGCCAAAAGCCATCTGACCCTCCAGGACCTGGCGGCCAAGACCGGCCTGTCCAAGGGACTTCTTACGGAAATAGAACAAGGGGAGACAGTGCCCCCTGTGGCAACCCTGCTCAAACTGGCCAATGCCCTGAACGTGGGAATGGCCGCATTCTTTGAGCAGGGGGGGGAAACGGAAAAAGTCTCGGTCACCCGCAAGGGCGAAAGGGCCAGGATGAAACGGCGGCCCTACCATCATGAGGGTGAAGTCGATTATGTCTACGAATCCCTGGAGACCAGGAAACCGGGCAAGCACATGGAGCCGTTCCTGGTGGAATTTATGCCCATGGAGATCTCGGACATGGTGTTCACCAGCCATGAGGGCGAGGAGTTTCTGTATCTTCTGGAGGGAAAGCTGGAATTCCGCAGCGACGAGCGGGTCGAAGTGCTCGATCCGGGTGATACGGTTTATTTCGAATCGGAGCGCAATCACAGTTTCCGATCCCTTGCCGGCAAGCCTTCGAAAGCTCTCGTTGTGGTTTGGGCAAAAAAATAAACCCGGTCTGATTCCTGCCGGGCAGGACATCGGAACGACTGGATAGAGCAAACATGCTGGAAATCAGATTCCACGGAAGGGGTGGCCAGGGAACAGTCATGGCCACCATCATGCTGGCAAAGGCCTTTTTCCAGGCCGGCTACCAGGTCCAGACCTTCCCCTTCTTCGGGGTCGAACGGCGCGGCGCGCCGGTCGAGGCATATGTCAGGGTCGACTATGAAAAGATACTTCTGCGCACGAATGTGAGCGCTCCCGACCATGTCGTAGTGCAGGACCCGACACTCCTCGCAAATATCGATGTAACCAGGGGCCTCAAGCCAGGCGGATGGATCCTGCTCAATTCTTCATCTGTTCCGGAAAGCATCTTAGGGCGAAAAGAATTCCGGCTGGCGCATGTCGATGCCAGCCGCATCGCCCTGAAACACAAACTCGGGACCCGCACCCACCCCATCGCCAACACCCCCGTTATCGGGGCTTTTGCCAGAATCCTGGAAATGCCGCCGCTCGATGCAATAGTCTCGGCCATCAGAGAGGATGTGCCGAACAGGATTGAAGACAATATCCGCGCCGCCGAAGAGGCGTACCGGGAGGTGCGGATTGTGGACAAGGAAGATTCGAAATGAGCAAGCCCGAGCAGTTCCCTTTATACATGCCCCGTTCATGCTATTCCACGGAGGCGAACAAGACGGGTTCCTGGCGGTTCCTGAGGCCCCGCTACGACGAAAAGACTTCTCCGTGCAGCGCGTCGTGCCCCGTGGGCGAAGACATAGCCAGGATCCAGATGCTTACGGCCCAGGGCCTTTTCAAGGAGGCATGGGAGGCGATCCTCCTCGAAAACCCCATGCCGGGCGTATGCGGGCGAGTCTGCTTTCACCCCTGCGAGTCGGCATGCAACCGCCGGGAATTCGATTCGGGCATAGCCTTACACACGATAGAGAGATTCCTCTCGGATACGGCGGCGCGCTATGACCTGAAGCAGCCCGCCTATGCCGTTGCAGCGCGCGGGGAGAAGATCGCAATCATCGGGGCGGGCCCCGCCGGGCTTTCCGCCGCATGGTTCCTCAACCGGCTGGGTTATTCCTGCGATATATTCGAGGCGTCGGACGAACCCGGGGGCCTTCTCCGGTGGGGGATTCCCCAATACAGGCTGCCGCTTGCCGTTCTGAACAGCGAGATATCCCGGATAACCGGAAGCGGTTTAAGCGGCACGAGGGTCGTCACGCGAAGTCCGGTTGATTCCGGATTCCTCAGAGGGGCGAAGGAAAAATACGATGCCGTGTTCATCGGGACCGGGTACGGCCGATCTTCAGACCTGAATATCCCGGGTGAAAGCCTGGCGGGCGTTGAAGACGGGTTGAAATTTCTGGAGCAGGTCCGAAGAGGGGAAAGCCCTCCGTGCGACGGGATATCGGCCGTGGTCGGGGGCGGCAATACCGCCATCGATGTGGCCCGGAGCATCCGGCGCCTGGGAGGCAAAGCCGTGATCCTGTACCGGCGCAGGAGACAGGACATGCCGGCCTTCGGCGCGGAAATAGAAATGGCCCTGGAAGAGGGCGTGGAGATCAGGGAATTGCTGGCCCCCGCAGAAATCAAGAGAACAGGCGTGAAGAAGACAGGCGGTGAATTGGAAATTACCATGCGGCACATGAAAGTCGCCGGCCCTGATCTCGATGGTCGCGGACTCAGGGCGAAAGTCGAGCCGGACGGCGAAAGGACAACGATATTCCGGGCCCGGAGGATGTTCAAGGCAACCGGGGCTGAAGCCGCCGCTGATTGGGTCAACCCGCCGGAGAAGGGCAGGGGCGTGCTGGTCCTGAATAACTGCGTGCTGGTTGCCGAAAAGAACGGGCCGGCGGTTGTCTTCGGGGGAGACGTGGCCAATGGTTCAAAGAGCGTCACCCATGCGATTGCCTCCGGTAAGGCCGCGGCGATGGCCCTCGACACGCTTTTCCGGGACGGGTCCAAAGCTGTGCGCCGCCGGCTCAAGGAATGCGAGGTCGGTAACGGGCCGGCTCTTTCCATGGAGATTTACCTGGGCGGCAGCCGAAGTTCCCGGAGCCGCCATATAGTCGACTACGGCGAAATCAATACCGACTATTTCCGGTTCTCGCCGGGACTGGCCCATCCGCGCCTCCCGAAAAGCGAGCGCATCCGGTCCTTTGAGGAAATAGACCATAAAATAGCCGCGAACCTGGCGATGCGGGAATCGGAACGCTGCTTCAATTGCGGCGTCTGCAACGGATGCGACAACTGCTACCTGTTCTGCCCCGACATGTCCGTGGTCCGCGAGGGCGAGGCAAATATGCGCCATATCAATTATGATTACTGCAAGGGTTGCGGCCTGTGCGTCGTCGAATGCCCGCGCAATGCAATGGTGCTTGAGGAGGAGAAGGGATGAAAAGGGTGCTCGAAGGATCTCATGCCGTAGCGGAAGCCGTGAGGCTGGCGCGGGCGAAGGTGATCAGCGCCTATCCGATCACTCCGCAAACCCACATCGTGGAGATCCTGTCGGATTACTGTTCGGGCGGCAAGATGGATGCGAAGTTCCTCCGTGTCGAAAGCGAGCACTCCGCTCTCGCATCCCTTATCGGGTCTCAGAGCGCCGGAGTGAGGAGCTTCACGGCAACCTCTTCGCAGGGGCTGGCGCTCATGCACGAGCTGCTGCACTGGGCCTCCGGTGCAAGATTGCCAATCGTGATGGCCGAGGTAAACCGGGCTCTTGCTCCCGGCTGGAATATCTGGACCGATCAGACGGACAGCCTCGCCCAGCGGGACACCGGCTGGATCCAGATATACTGCGAGGACAGCCAGGAAGTGGTCGACTCGACCATCCTGGCATATAAGCTGGCCGAAGACGTGAACCTGCCGGTAATGGTCGTGCTCGATGCATTCTTCCTTTCCCACACTTACGAACCGGTGGATGTTCCCGACCAGGAGCAGGTCGACGAATTCCTCCCCGCTTACGCCCCGAAGTTCCAGCTCGACATAGAATCGCCGTGCGGCTACAGCCCCCTGGTCACGCCGGCGTTCTACATGGAAATGCGATACGACATGGCAAAAGCGATGGACGCGGCGCTTTCTAAATTCATGCAGATGGACGAGGAATATGGAAAAGCGTTCGGGCGCAAATACGGCGCCGTCGAGGCAATCGAGTGCGATGACGCCGATATCATTTTCGTCACATCCGGGACGGTCACCAGCACGTGCCGCCTGGTCCTGAAGGAACTGCGCGGGAAGGGGGAAAAAGCGGGCATCCTGAAAATGAAGCTCTTCAGGCCGTTTCCGACGGGGCTTGTGCGCGGCAGCCTCGGACATGCAAAGAAAATAGCCGTGATCGACAGAAATTTCTCTTTCGGGGCAACGGGCATCTTCGCCCAGGAGGTAAGGGCGGCCCTCTGCAACCTGCCGCAGCGGCCGCTTGTTTACGGTTACGTGACCGGCATAGGCGGCAGGGACGTCACCCCGGAGATGCTCGAAGATATTTACTGGAAAACGAAGAACAGCGCCGGACCTGAAGCTGAAAGCGTCTGGATCGGCCTGCAAGAGGTCAAGTGATGGAAATCAATGTCCCTGACAGGGAGTTCATGTATTCTGGGCACGTCGGGTGTCCGGGCTGCGGCGCCGCCATTGCCATGCGCTTCCTGCTGAAGGCGCTGGGCGAAAAGACAATAATGGTGCTGCCGGCCTGCTGCTGGTCGGTGATCGCCGGCCCCTATCCCCAGTCCACCTTGAAAATACCCGTATTGCACACCGCGTTCGAAACCGGCGGGGCCGTTGCCTCGGGTGTACGGGCGGCCCTGGATATCCAGGGCAAGAATGACATCACTGTCGTGACCTGGGCGGGAGACGGAGGGACATTCGATATAGGTTTCCAGGCCCTGAGCGGGGCGGTTGAACGCAACGAGGACTTCATTTACGTCTGCTACGACAATGAAGCATACATGAACACCGGCATCCAGCGCAGCTCGTCAACCCCTTACGGCGCGTGGACCACGACCACACCTGGTGCGGACTGGAAAAAACTCAGGAAGAAAAACATTGTCGAGGCGCTCGTCGCCCACCGCATCCCGTACGCGGCGACCGCCAACATAGCCTTCCCGGAAGACCTCGTCCGCAAGGCCCAGAAGGCAAGGGATGTAAAGGGATCGCGGTTCATCCATATCTATGCAAGCTGCCCGACAGGCTGGAGGATCCCCTCCGAGATGTCGGTCAAGATTGCCCGTATGGCCGTCCAGACCAATATTTTCCCGCTGTACGAGGTTGAGGACGGTCTGCATTACACCATCAATTACAGGCCCAAGGAGTACCTGGTCAGGGAGTATTTCAAACTCCAGGGGCGGTTCCGGCACCTCACGGAGAAGGACCTCGATGTGATCCAGGAGATGGTCAACGAGGATTGGCGGCTCCTGCTCCGCAAAGCCGGCGAACACTAGTCGGCTCTTGAAAAAGGCTCATATACTGCGTTGCGCTTCGGTTCTCGCATGCTCACGTACGAAATTGTACGCTCCGCTGCTCGATCCTAGCGCGCCTTGCCTCTAAGCCTTTTTGAAGAGCAATATAAATTTCTTTTTCCGTCATGTGCTCTTCATAGATCTTATCTGTTTTTTTCAATACCGACTCGATCAACCTTGCGCTTGTGTGCGCATTTCAGATAAACTTTTTTTGAGCATCTCAAAAGGAGATTGTAACAGCATGGAATCAAAAGACACTGATTTAAAACGGAACGAAAACCTGAAATATTATTTCCCCGACGGCATTCCCCGGCTGTGGTGCCCACTGCTCGCCCACTACAGGGATGACGGCAGCCTGGACCTCAGCCGCATGGAAGCCCATTTCAAATTCATTTCGGCGCGGGTGAAAGGTTTCCTGATTCCCGGATCGACAGGGGACGGTTGGGAGCTAAGCGACCGGGAGACCCGCGACGTTGTCGATTTTGCGCTCAAGGCTGTAAAGGGATCAGACTCGCGGCTGCTGCTCGGGGCGTTGAGAAAATATGTTTCCACCATGATGACTTTGATCGAAGATATGATTTCCGGTTTGGAAGGAAAGCCCGGCGGGGAAACCCGCCGGATATTGAGGGATTCCCATATCTGCGGCTTTGCCGTTTGTCCTCCGGGCGGAGAAATCACCCAGGGCGAAATTAAGGCGGGCCTTTCAGATGTCCTGAATCTCGGCCTGCCCACAGCGCTTTATCAGCTGCCCCAGGTGGTCCGGAACGAGATAGATGCGGACACATTTTCCGAACTGGCGGCCCAATACTCCAACCTGATCTTTTTCAAGGACTCCAGCGGGGACGACAAAATAGCGCAATCGCCGGCGGACAAGGGCGGGGTGTTTCTCGTGCGCGGCGCCGAGGGCGATTATGCGCAGTGGCTGAAAAAATCCGGGGGCCCGTACGACGGTTTCCTGCTGAGCACCTGCAACTGCTTCCCTGTAGAACTCTCGGAAATGATAGCCGGGATAGACGCGGGCGATATGCGGAAAGCGGGAGAGATTTCGCGCAGGCTGACGGGCGCCGTCGGGGAAGTCTTTGAAATCGTCAAAACGCTTCCCTGCGGCAACGCGTTCACGAACGCCAACAAGGCAATGGACCACTTTTTCGCTTTCGGGCCGGATTCAAAATCGAAACGGGCCCCCATGCTCCACGGCGGGATCCGTATCACCGGCGAAATGATAGCGAGAACCGGCGAAGTCCTTGAGAAGTACGGCCTGATGCCTGCCAGGGGTTATGCGATTTAGCTCTTAACGGGCACGTCAAAAAAAAGCGGGCTGGAAAAGATTCCAACCCGCTTTTTGATTCCGCCTGAATACTACCTTGCTTCTAACCCAGCTTTTTCCTTTCATTCACCAGGTCGTCGACAACACCGGGCTCCGCCAGGGTGGAGGTGTCGCCGAAGTTGCCGTACTGCTTGGCCGCGACATTTCTCAGGACGCGGCGCATGATCTTGCCGGACCTGGTCTTGGGAAGGCCGTCCGCCCACTGGATCACATCCGGAGTGGCTATGGGGCCGATCTCCTTGCGGACATGGGCGATCAAGGCCTTTTTCAGGTCTTCCGTCTTTTCCACGTTATTGTTCAACGTGACATAAGCGTAGATGCCCTGGCCCTTAATGTCGTGAGGGAACCCGACGACGGCGGCCTCCGCGACAGCGGGGTGGGAAGTCAGCGCGGCTTCGACTTCGGCTGTTCCCATACGGTGACCGGAAACGTTGATGACGTCGTCGACGCGTCCCGTAATCTTATAATCCCCGTCCTTGTCGCGTTCGGCGCCGTCTCCCGTAAAGTAATAGCCGGGGAATTGCGAGAAATAATTCTCGTTGAAGAGCCCCTGCTTGTCTTCCCAGAGTCCACGGGCCATTCCCGGCCAGGCGTTCTTGATGCAGAGCGCGCCTGTGCCCGGTCCGTCTATCTCCTTGCCGTCGTCGTCCACGAGCGTGGGCACGACGCCGAAGAAGGGGACCATGGCCTTGGCGGGCTTGATGTCGATAGCTCCCGGGAGCGGCAGAATCATGTGACCGCCCGTTTCGGTCTGCCACCAGGTATCGCTGATTGTGCACCTGCCTCCGCCGATCTTGTTGTAGTACCACCACCATGCTTCCGGGTTCAGCGGCTCGCCGACCGAGCCCAGGACGCGCAGCGAGGTGAGGTCGTGCTTGTCCACCCACTGGTCTCCTTCCTTCGCGATGGAGCGGATGGCGGTCGGGGCGGTGTAGAAATTGTTAACGTTATATTTTTCGCAGACGGCCCAGAAGCGGTCAGGTTCCGGATAGCTGGGAACGCCCTCAAACAGGATGCTGGTGTGCCCATTGCAGAGAGGCCCGTACACGATATAGCTGTGTCCGGTTACCCAGCCTATATCGGCCGTGCACCAGTATACATCTTCCGGCAGACCGTCGAATGCCAGCTGCTCGGTCATGGAGGCATACAGGAGGTAACCCGCCGGTGTGTGCACGACCCCCCTGGGCTGCCCCGTTGGACC
>CAZKYN010000166.1:0-7932 GCA_964556675.1 uncultured Syntrophaceae bacterium | reverse complement strand
CGATGGTGGAGCCCTTGGCGATGGCGCCCTGGTAGACGCGGATGTAGGTGAGCTGGCCGTACTGCCCGTCTTCGAGCTTGAAGGCAAGCGCCACGACCGGCTTTTCCGGATCGCTTTCCAGCTTTACGACTTCCTCGCTTTTCTCCATGTCGAGGGCGGTGTTCTCAACTTCCTCGGGACAGGGGAGCAACTCGGTAACGGCGTCGAGCAGCGGCTGGATGCCCTTGTTCTTATAGGCGGAGCCGACAAGGACCGGCGTGAGTTCGCGGCGTATTGTGCCCCGGCGCAGAGCCTCGATCAGATCTTCTTTTTTGATTTCGCCCTCATCGAGGGCCGCCTCCATCAGTTCGTCGGAAAACATCGAGGCCGCCTCGATGAGATCCTCGCGGAACTTGCGGGCCTGGTCGAGATACTGAGCGGGGATGTCCTCGCGCCTCACCACCTCTCCGTTTGCGCCTTCGAAATACAGTGCCTGCATGTCGACAAGATCGATTACACCCTGATGGTCCTTTTCCAGCCCGATGGGGAGCTGCAACGCGACAGCGTTATGGCCAAGCCGGGACCTCATCTGCTCGATGACTCTGAGGGGGTCGGCGCCGCTGCGGTCGCACTTGTTTATGAAAGCAATGCAGGGTACCTTGTAGCGCTTCATCTGCTGGTCGACCGTGATGGACTGAGACTGGACGCCGCCAACTGAGCACAGCACAAGGATTGCGCCGTCGAGGACCCTCAACGACCTTTCGACCTCGATGGTAAAATCGACGTGCCCCGGGGTGTCGATTATATTGATCTCGTGGCCGAGCCATTCGCAGAACGTTGCCGCTGATGCAATGGTTATGCCCCTCTCCCGTTCGAGGTCCATGGAGTCCATGGTAGCGCCGACGCCGTCCTTTCCCTTCACGTCATGGATGATATTGATCCGCTTCGTGTAAAAAAGTATCCGCTCGGTCAGGGTTGTTTTTCCTGAATCGATATGAGCGCTGATTCCGATATTCCGGACTTTTCTGATATCGCTTTTCATTTCCTGTTACCTGTCTTCATATGGCCTTGTGGATAAAAATAAAAACTCCCCATTTATTTCACATGGGGAGCATCTATGTTCAGATTCAAACCGCCGATGTTACAGAATAAGTTGCGCACCCTAAAGGAAGTATTTAGGATTGTCAAGAAAAAAATTCAGGTGCCGACACTAAAATTTGTTGAACAATTCTACTTGTTAAAGGGGGAATTTAAGAGCTTGGCGATGGCTCTCTGTGAGCCGCACCCCTCATTCCTTGTCTGTCCGCTTGGCCCTCTTGGCGGGGTCGAGCTCCATTTTCCGCAGGCGGATGTTTTGCGGGGTCACCTCCACAAGCTCATCCTCGGCGATAAATTCGATCGACTGGTCCAGCGACAGCGGGCGCGGGGGCCGGAGTGTAACCGTCGCTTCCGCCGTCGAACTGCGCATATTCGTGAGCTTCTTGTCCTTAGTTATATTTACGTTCAGATCGCCCGTGCGGTTGCGCTCGCCGATGATCATCCCGCCGTAGACCTCCGTCCCGACCTCGATGAAAAGCTCGCCGCGGTCCACCATTGCGAGGCTTGCATACGTGGTCGCCCGGCCCATTCTGTCAGACAGCAGCGCGCCGCTTGCCCTCTGCGGGATCGGCCCGAACCAGGTCTCGTACCCCTCGAAAAGCGTGTTCATCACGCCGGCGCCCTTGGTATCCGTCAGGAAATGGCTGCGAAAGCCGATCAGCCCGCGGGACGGGACCAGGAACTCCAGGTTGACCCGACCGCTCCCCTTATTGATCAGGTTCACCATCCTCCCCTTCCTTACCGAGAGCTTTTCCGTGACGATGCCGACGAACTCCTCGGGGATATCGACAAAGGCCCGCTCCACCGGCTCCAGCAGCCGGCCGTCTTCCTTCTTCGTGATGACGCGCGGCTTGGAGACCATGAATTCATAGCCTTCCCGGCGCATCGTCTCGATGAGCACCGCCATCTGCAGTTCCCCGCGCCCGCATACCTCGACGGCATCCGTCCTTTCTGTTTTCCGGAGCCGCAGGGAGACGTTGCGCAGGTTTTCCCGCTCCAGGCGCGCAAAAAGGTGCCGCGAGGTGAGGAACTTCCCTTCCCTGCCGGCAAACGGGCCGTTGTTGACGTAAAAGATCATGGAGACGGTCGGCTCGTCAACGTTGATCCGCGGAAGCGGCGCAGGGCTCTCGATTGATGTAATCGTATCGCCGATATTGATGGGCGCCACGCCCGCCAGCGCGATGATGTCGCCGGCCTCCACGCAATCGACCTGCCTTTTCCTCAGGCCGTGGTACGTGTAAAGGGCGGAGAACTTGACGCCGTTGGTTATCCCGTCTTCCCCGCACAGGGCGTACATGTGGTTCATCCTGAGTACACCGCCCATGACGCGGCCGATCGCGATCTGCCCCACATACGAATCGTAATCGAGATTGGTCACAAGGAACTGCGGAACCTGCTCATCATCGCCGTCCGGGCCGGGGATTGCCGAGCAGATGGTATCTAGCAGCGGCAGCAGGTCCTGCGAGTCGTCCCCGAGCTGATAATGGGCCACGCCGGTTTTGGCATTGGTATAAAGGATGGGGAACTCGATCTGCTGCTCGCTCGCGTCGAGATCGATGAAGAGGTCGTAGACCTCGTTGATCACCTCGTCGATGCGGATGTCTTTGCGGTCTATCTTGTTGATTACGAGAATAATGGGCAGCTTCCGCGCCAGGGCCTTCCTGACCACGAACCGGGTCTGCGGGAGCGGGCCCTCGCTGGCGTCGACCAGGATCAGCGCGCCGTCGACCATGTTGAGGCTGCGCTCGACTTCGCCGCCGAAGTCCGCATGTCCGGGAGTGTCGACTATATTGATCTTAATGCCGTTGTACCAGATCGAGGTGTTCTTGGCCATAATGGTGATGCCGCGCTCCCGTTCGAGGTCCATCGAGTCCATGACGCGCTCTTCCACTTCCTGGTTTTCCCGGAATGTGCCTGTCTGCTTGAGCATTCCGTCAACGAGGGTCGTCTTCCCATGGTCGACGTGGGCGATTATGGCGATATTTCTTATGTTCTGTTTCCGCATGGCGGATATTCTCCTGTGTTCTATAGCCGTGAAACCGCTTATTATATCACGTTGCGGCGCTCTTGGGGGGAAAAATTAGACCACCCCCTGCACGCATATATGAGAGGCACACCCTTCGAAAGGCTCAGAGTGCGGTTCGGGGGAATTTATTTGTATCCCTCATGTGAGAATACTCACATATACCGCCGGTTTCCGGCAATTTCCCGGATCGCCAGCCTTGACATGGAACATGCCTTTGCATACACTTCTCTCCCCCGCTCGGGGGAATCATTTCCAATTTGAGTGTGAGTTGCCATGAAAAAGACCATCGTATGTCTGTTTTTGCTCCTCGTTTTCGCAGTCCCCTCCGGCGCCGCCACCGCTCCCGAAATCTTCGTCCAGACAGGGCATGCCGGCGGCGTCAATTTCGCCGCCGTCAACCCCGGCGGCACCCACCTGGTGACCATGGAAGACAGCTCCATCTATGGCAGGTTCTTCAAAATCTGGGACACAGCGACGGGCAGGGAGGTCAGGACCGTCAAACTGGAAACGGAGTACTCGATCAGCAATATCTATTTCATGAACGACAGCAGGTTCATCGTCATCTACCGCAAGGTGGCGGAGATCTTCGACCTGAACGGGCAGAAGCTGGAGACGATAACTCTTCCGAAAGTAATCAATGTGAGCGGGCCCTATATCAGCGAAGACAAGCAGTACTTCTTCAACCAGGAATTCGGGACCAGGATTTACAATCTGAAGGACGGCTCGGAGATATTCCTCCCGGAAATTCTTAAATACAAGGACTATCAGAGATACAGCCAGCTTACGGCGGACCTGGACAACGGCTATTACGGGGTGTTCCATTCAGGCGAAAGCCGGAACGGCAATGTTGATTACATAATTTACGACGATTGCCTGAATGTCGCCCGAAAAGGCTCACTGAATATTCCGAATATTTCCTTTAACAGCAAATTCAAGGTTTCCGTTGATCTGAAACATATTGCTTACCAGCCGCTGGAAATGTCGGCCGACGTGCTCGTCTTCAGCCTGGAGACCGGCAGGCAGGTCCTGAGCTACCGGCCAAGGCCGCTCTCTAAATCCGGCACACCTGCCCTTGCGGATGAGACCTTTTATTTCGGCTTCGCCCCCGACGGCCGCCTGAGGGTGGAGTACATCCGTCAGAAAAGGGACAAGCAGACGCTGAGCGCCCGGGTGGAAATGAGCTTCATCAACGCGGCTAAAAACGGGATCCTTTCCGAAAAAAAGCTGCCGGTAATCGAGACGGTTGCCTGGATATCATATCCGTACCAATGCCGGCCCTATATGCTGAACGATAGAGGCATTTTCGCCGGAATGGCCGACGGAAACGTCAAATGGCTGGACATTAAGACGGGATCAGAGATCAAGAGCTTCGGCGTGAAGCCTGCCATTTTCAACAACTCCTGCGCCCTCGGAAACCGGATATTCAACTGGTACGAAGAATGGTCGACGATAGACAAGAAAATCAGCCTCACTTTCAACCTCTGGGACTTGGGGGACCCTGCCCCCCTGAAAAAAGTTAATATAAAGACGGAAACAGACCTGGTGGAAAGGCCGGTGACTATCGGCAATTATCGTTCAACTGCCTGGTATTCAACTGACCCGGCCGCCCTGTACAGACTCATTCCACAGGATTTTCTGAAGGACGACTACCGAAAGGAAAACGAATACGGCCGCATTTTCGGGATGTTCGCCGTCCTGAAATCAGGCAGCCGTTTCTTTGTGGCGCCTGAACAGCACAAGCTGGTCCTGAAGAGCACGCAAACCAGGAAAAGACTTGTCGACCTTTACGGGTTTTCAGACGGCGAGTGGATCATTATGACCCCGGACGGCTACTATATGGCGTCGCCTAACGGGGACAAATACCTGGGCGTACGGAAAGACAACAATATCTACAGCATCGAAAATTACCGCGAAGCGTTCTTCCGCCCCGACCTGGTCAAGGTCGCCATGGAGGGCAATTCTCTGGACGGCTACAAAACCCTGGCCGATGTCGGCAAGCCCCCTGCCGTGAAAATCGAGGGCATGCCGGACAGGACCGAAGCCGATTCCGTCACGTTCACTGTCAGGATCACGGATACCGGCGGAGGAATCGGCGACATCAGGCTTTATCTTAACGAGACTTCCGTCATGACGGACAGCGCGAGGGCGGTAGAAATAAAAAGCAAATCGCAGCACAAAGAGAACGACATTGTAAGAAAATACACGCTGAACCTGCTGAACGGCGCTAATATAATAAAAGCCGTCGCCTTCGACAGGGAGAACAACGTTCAGAGCAACCCGGCGGCGCAGAAGATCACGGCAGCTTTCAAAAAATTGAAAAAGCCGTCTCTCTATGCCCTGGTCATCGGCATAAACGAATATAAAAACCCCAAGCTGAGGCTGAAGTATGCCGCGGCGGATGCGCAGCTCTTTGCCGATGTGCTGCGCGAGACGGCGGGCCGGATGTTTGATAAAGTAAGCATCACCGCCCTGACCACCAGGGAATCCGCTTCGAAGCTGAACATCCTCAAGGAGCTGGAAAAATACAAGGGCCTCAACCCTGACGACGTGTTCACTTTTTACGTGGCCAGCCACGGGACGGTGGACGACGGCGAATATTACCTGATAACATCGAACGTGGGGGCGCTCAGCACCGAGCGGCTGAAGAAGGACGCGGTGACCCAGAAGGAACTGCGGGAGCGTATCGCCAACGTGCCTGCCGCAAAGAAGCTGATCGTGATCGACACCTGTAACGCGGGCAAGCTCGGCGAGCAGCTTCAGATGGCCATGCTCACCAGGGGAATGAGCGAAGACACCGCGATGAAAATCCTGAGCCGGGCCGTAGGCTCGACCATAATCTCCGCTTCGACTTCGTTTCAGGAGGCGCTTGAAGGCTATAAGGACCATGGCCTGTTCACATATGTCCTTACCGAAGGCATGAGAGGCGGGGCCGACGTGTCCCGGAGCGGCTACGTGAAGACGTCCGACCTGGCGTCTTATGTAGAGGAAAAAGTCCCCGAGATCGCGGAAGCCGTGTTCAAGCGGGCCCAGTATCCGACAAAAGCGGTCAACGGGAATGACTTCCCTATAGGAAAGGTGAAGTAGAGGCACGCGGTGAGAGTGCATGCGCTCATTGAGCTTGTCGAAATGAGCGAAACCGGATTAGATGCAGAGTCCTTTCTACCCCCAAAGGATGCGGCCCTCCGCTCATACGAGCGCTGCCGGTCGCTTTATGAAAACGGACTGTACTCCAAACGCGATTACGAGCTCGGCAAGACGCAGTACGAGGCTTCTTTAAAAGAGCTTGAAGAAGCCCAGGCCGCCTCCGGCGCACCAACTCATATTAGAGACATGGCATCATAAATGCTGTCCGGTAAACCATTCTTCACAAGGACAAGGGTCAGGTCCATCTGCATAAGGATAATCCTTCCCTTTCTCGCGGTGTATGCCGTTGCCGCAATTGCTGCAGCCGTTCGCAATCAAAGTCTCGAAACCGACGAATACGCCGCCGTCCTGCTTTCCGACCATGCCGTCACGCGGTACGACTACTGGGCATCGCCGGCCGCCTTCCTCGGCTCTTACCCGGGCTGGTCGCACTACTTCAATCACCGGAATATGAAAGTGAAATGGTTCCTGAGGGCCAAGAGCATGGACCTGGAAAAGGTCATTCGCGACCAGCAATGCCGGAGCATTGTCCTCGTCGGGCACGGCAACCTCAATGCCTGGAGGGCGACGGACATGAGGGTGACAAACCCGGAAGTGGAAAAAATGATGTCCGGAATGGCCGGGAAAAAGGGGGAATGGCTGCAGCTCACCTGCGGCGAGGAGGATTTTTCCCCCGTGCGGATGGGGGAGCTGGTTATGGACAAGGGCAATGTCTACACGTACCGCGGCCCCGCCACCTTTTACACCTTTGCTGCCGATGCAATTTTCGGGTTTAAAATCCTGAAGGGCGCCTGGAAGTAGCGGAGGCGTTCTTATAAACCGGATTAAAAAATCCCTTCCTCCCGGGAAGGGATTTTTCATGGTCAAGGAAAATACCTCGAGCTTAATCAAAAGCCATCTTGGTCTTCCAGACTTCCCAGACCTTGCCGACGAGGTCGGGACCCGGCTTCAGGGTCATTTTACCCGGCCTCCAGCCGGACGGCGTCGCCTCGGCCCCGCCGCTGGACCTGACCAGTTGGAATGCCTGTATCTGCCTGATCGTCTCCGAAACATTGCGCCCCACAGGCGGCGTCAGGACCTCGAAGCCCTGGACCACCCCGTCCGGGTCGATGATGAACCGCCCGCGCGCCTCCACGCCCGCATCCTCCAGGTAAACGCCATAAGCCCTGCCCACCTTGCCGCCGGCATCACTGACCATCGCAAAGGGCACCCCGCCCCCGACCATCTTCGACAATTCGTTGTCGTTCCACATTTTGTGCACGAAAACGCTGTCCACGCTCACGGACAGGATTTCCACGCCGAGCTTCTGGAATTCCGGATGCTTTTCGGCAACTGCCGAAAGCTCGGTAGCTCAGACGAACGTGAAGTCGCCGGGGTAAAAGCAGAGCATCACCCATTTCCCCAGGTAATCGGACAATTTGATATTTACGAAACCACCCTTAAGATAAGCGGGCGCCAGGAAGTCCGGCGCCCTTTTCCCGACTGTCACCATGGCCTGCCCTCCCATGGGTCGCTCCGCCTTTTGCGGAACGGCCTTTTCTGTTTCTGTTTCCGGCTCTGAAGCCTGCTTTGAGACCGGCCCCCCTGCGGGCCGCGCGCAGCCGATCTTTATCTCCTCCGGCATAGTCCGTCCTCCTGTTTTGCTTTGATTATTCTGATTGTTTCTTCTATCGTTCCTTCGTTCA
>CAZKYN010000165.1:0-8090 GCA_964556675.1 uncultured Syntrophaceae bacterium | reverse complement strand
TGCTTATCACTTCTCTAGGATTATATCCAGAAACATTGTAGTCATTATGGAGAATATGTATCCGAATATATGAAATATCGACATTTATATTAGACTACAATGTGCTTCCGTTTGAATAGTAATATTGTGAAAGATCACTGCCGTCCAAAATACTAAAAATTCATAAGTCGCCTTTGGAATAAAAACTTTTAAGTCTTTTTCTGACGCAAAATCTGCTTTCAGTTAATGGTACGAACCCCGCCTTTCTGCAATTCTTGAATCTGATCTAAATAAATACGGGCAGGAGGGCAGATCATGAATGAGCCGCTCTGCAGAAAGGTTGTGTGCTGCCTTGTAGTAGCTTTCTTTTTCCTGGGCGCCGTCCCGAAAGTGGAGGCCGGATTTGTGCCTTCCACGACATCAACTGTAAGCGACTCGACCAGGCTGGCCGATATCGACAAAATCCAGAGGGCGCTGGAAACCAAGGTCATCAAGGACAAGCTGGAGAAACTGGGCCTTACAAGCGAGGAGATACAGACCAGAGTTAACAGCCTTTCGGATGCCCAGGTACACCAGCTTGCGCTCAAAGTCGACGACATTAACACCGGGGGCGATGCCCTGGGGGTGATTGTTGTCATCCTCGTGATAGCGATCCTGGTCTGGGTCGTATTCTACCTGTACGGACACCGGATAGTAATCAGGTAGGCATGAGCCGATGAATTAAGTCCCTTCATTAAGGGCGGCCCTCCGCCGGCCGCCTCTCAACCCGCCGCGAGCCGGGAGCAAGCGCGCGGATCTTTCCTGGAACAAACATCTCCGAAAAACAGGCCGCCGTTCCTGATTACCGTTGATTTATCAGCGAAAAAGTAGTACATCTTCAAACGCTTCACGTTGCGTTTGTATTCCATCTAATCTCCTTAACAGTTTCGAACAAAATATACACAAACATTTGATAAGTATATTTAATTAGGCTGTTTCAACCATTCTCATATTTATAATCCTGTTCGACAAAGGCGCGGCAGCGTCCGGGCCATAATTTCGGCAAAAGGAGGTGTTATTTCTTTAAGAACGCGACGAGTCAGTTGAACCTGTTTCGATAAGAAAAGGAGGGAATTCAATGACAGAAGCATTCAAGGATTATGTAAAAAAGAAGTACTCCAAACCGGCCCCCCTGAAAGGATTGCGGGTCCTGGAAGTCTGCACTCTGCTCTTCGGACCGGCAGGACCATCTTTCCTGGCAACTTTAGGGGCCGAAGTCATCAAGATCGAGTTGCCGCCGGTCGGCGACGTCACCCGCTCCCTTAACCCGTTCGGGTGGTTCTACAAGGAGCAGGGCCCCATGTTCATGCACATCAACCCCTCGAAATATTACATGGCGCTCGATCTGCACCAGGTCGATGCCCAGGCAATATTTCACGAGTTGTGCGCCAAATCGGACATCGTCGAATTCAACCTGCGCCCGGCGGTCACCAGGCGCTGGAACATCGGCTATGAGAAAATCAAGGAAGTGAATCCCGGGATCATCTACATTGAAAAGAACGGATTCGGGCAATGGGGACAATATGCCGAGGAAGACCGGCCCTCGAACGACGGAGCTTCCCAGGCGCTCTCCGGCTATTCCTGGATTTCCAGCTTCCCGGGCCGTCCGCCTCTCAAGCAGAGCATCTGGGTCTGTGACGTTTTCGGAGGGCTGATGGGTGAAGTGGCTGTCCTCGCCGCCCTGTACCACAGGGAAAAGACCGGCAAGGGCCAGTTCATAGAAATGTCCCAGACCGAGAACATCATGAGGGTCCTCGGGTGGGTTTGGCCATACCAGCAGATGACCGGCAAGTCAGCTGAGCCCGCCGGCAACCGCGACCTGTGCATCTGCCCGGCCGACACATTCCTGTGCAGCGACGGCCAGTTTGCCGCAATCGCCGCCCCGGCCCCGGCGGAATTCAGGGGCCTCTGCGAGGCGATGGGCAAGCCGGAGCTGGCGTCCGACCCGCGTTTCAAAGAGCACGCGGACAGGCTCAAAGACGAGAATGCCTTGGCCATCCTCAAGACCGTGGCCGACTGGGCCCGCTCGAAAACGGCCGACGATGTTGAATCTCTGGGCAAGAGGCACGGCTTCTCCGCGACCCGCCTGCATTCGTCAAAGGACATGGCGGAGGATATCCACCGTGCCGAACGCGACTTCAAGAAAATGATCGACGACCCGGTTTACGGGATGTATTGCGATCATGAATTCCCGGTCATGATGTCAAAGTCGCCTCCCAAGCACAGGTGGTCCGTCCGTCCCGTGGGTTTCGACAATGAATACATAATGATGAACCTGCTCGGACGCAGCCAGGCCCAGATCGAGGAACTGTACAGGATAGGCGTGCTGGGGAAGTGGAAAGACCAGCAGGGGCGCCGTCCTCCCGGAGACTGGGACAAATCTTCCGGCTTGATCATAAGGAGGTGAGATAATATGGCCGACTACAAAAGAGCAAAATGGGCGGATTGGGCGGACAAGATCAGATCTCTGGACGATCCCGCCGAGAATTATAAGAAACCGGAGGCCCTTGACGACCTGCTTGTCCTTGACCTGAGTTCCAGGAGCATGGCGGGGTGCTTCTGCTCGTCGCTGCTGGCCGAACTGGGGGCCGAGACGATCAGGATAGAACCTCCCGGCGGCGACCTCGTAAGGTCATACTCCCCCCACGGCATAATGCACCAGGGGACCGGACTCGCATATCTCCAGGAGGGCAGGAACAAGTACCATATCACCCTTGACCTGGAAAAAGAGGAAGGCAGGGATATGCTCAAATCGCTGGTCGGACAGGCCGACATCTTAATCGAGACATACCCCTGCGGAACAATGGAAAAATGGGGATTGAGCTATAAGGAATTGTCGGAAATAAATCCCCGCCTTATATTCACGTCTATCACCGGCTACGGGCAGTACGGCCCAGAATGCGGCCGGGACCAGTTTGACTACGACAATGTCAGCCAGGCCCGCTCGGGAATCCAGTACGGGACGGGCGAGGTCCTTCCCGAGGGGAAGACCTATCAGGATATGCCGTATGCAGTGCCGACCAAGGCGGGCCCGTGGATCGCATGGTATACCGCCGGCACATTCGGGGCAGTCGGAATCCTTGCCGCCCTTTATTTCCGGCTGAAATCGGGCGAGGGGCAGCACCTGGACGTCTGCACGCCGGAGGCCTATGAACGGTTCCATGACTATGCCCTTCACTGGTACTCCGACCAGAAAGTCCTCAACGAGAGGTTCGGGAGCCTCGATACGGCGCTCTGGCTTTACGGTTTCTATCCGACCAGGGACGGCGGCGTCTTCCTGGGCGGCCTGCGCCTTGAGATGTGGAAGGCATTTGTCGATATCCTGGGCAAGTACGATGAATGGGGCGCCGGCGAATGGACGAGCCTGGCCCCGTTCATGAAAAAGGACTGGCAGCTCAAGTATCAATCAATGATCGATCCGCTTACGGCCCAGTACACAAGCGAAGAGCTTACCCAGAAGTCGATCCAGTACGCCAAAACCGGGCGCCTCGCACCAATAACGCCCGTTGTCGCAGAGATCGTGTCACCGTTGAAGGCCATGCAGGACCCCAACTGGCTGGAGCGCGGCATGTTCACGCCTGTCCAGGACCCGATATATGGGAGCATCATCTGTGCCCAGTCCCAGTGGAAAGCTACCGAGACGCCCCCCCGGACTAAATGGGTCTGCCGTCCGGTCGGTTATGACAACCCGTTCATTTACCTCAAATATCTGGGTATCGGGCCGACGAGGCTGAAAGCGCTCTCCGAAAAGGGTGTTGTTTGACCGGAACGTTCCAATCAACAGGGGGCTGCGCGCCCCCTTTTTTTGAAAGCCGGTCCGCTGCGGTCGGGCGCGTCATCAAGTTCAGTTCAGGCGCAGCCATTTGCTGAACCGCTGCATTTCATTTCTCCAGATTACTTCCCCTCTGCCCGCAGGGGGGATATTGGCGTCATAATCTCATTCAGAAACTTTTCAGGAGGCAGGTATGGAAATCAAGAAAGTATGCGTGTTGGGAGCAGGCTTGATGGGGAGCGGCATTGCCCAGGTCAATGCCCAGGCGGGGTTCGAAGTAAGGCTCAGGGACATCGAGCAGCGCTTCATAGACGGAGGGATGAATACGATCAAAAAGAGCCTGGCGCGCGATGTCGAAAAGGGCAAACGAACCCAGGCCGACATGGACGCTGTCCTCGGCAGGATAAAGCCCACCCTGGATATGAAAGAGGCGGCGACGGGAGTCGACGTCGTGGTGGAAGTCGTCATAGAAGTGATGGATGTAAAAAAGGCTGTGTACAGGGAGCTGGAGACGATAGTCCCCGATCACACACTTTTCTTTTCGAACACTTCGGGCTTGAGCATAACGGAGCTGGCAGGCATTACTAAGCGCCCTTCCAGATTTATCGGGACACATTTTTTCAATCCCGTCCCCGTTATGAGACTGCTGGAAATCATCAAAGGCTATGAAACCAGCGACGAGACGCTGAAAGCCGCGATTGACTGGGGTAAGAGACTCGGCAAGGAAGTGATCGTCGTAAACGAGGCGCCGGCTTTCGCCGTGAACCGCATCCTTTGCCCGATGCTGAATGAGGCCTTTTTCGCGCTGGGCGAGGGCATAGCTTCCGCGGAGGATATAGACAAGGGAATGGTGCTCGGCTGCAACCACCCGATAGGTCCCCTGGCCCTCTCGGATCTGGTGGGGAATGAGACGCTGCTTAGGGTCATGGAAGGCCTCCACAAGGAGCTCGGGGACAAGTACCGGCCCGCGCCGCTTCTTGTGAAACTTGTCAGAGCGGGCCGCTTCGGCAGGAAGACGGGCAAGGGTGTTTTCGACTACACAAAAAAATAAGACAGGCATCGAGGCCTGTAATTTAAAGGAGGGGATTTATGAGTATGTTAAAGCCTCTGACTGATGCGGAAAAGGCTCATTACAACAGCTTGAACAAGGAAAACATAGAATTTCTCCTCAGCAGGTACAACAGAGTCAATCGCTGGGTCATTGCCGACATGGTCCGCCGGAGCAGCTATCACTACCCCGACAAGCCGGCCGTGATTTTCCAGGGCAAGACTTTGAGCTATGCTCAACTTGAGGGCGAGTGCAATCAGGTGGCCAATGCTTTGCTTGACCTGGGCCTGCAGAAATACGACAGAGTCGCGATCCTGGCCCACAACACGATCCACCACGTCCTGACATGGTTCGGCTGCTGCAAGGCGGGGATGGTCTACCTGGCCATCAATTACCTGCTGCGCGGCAAGGACATATCATACTGCATCAAGCACTCTGAAGCGAAGGTGTTTATCGTCGAGGACGCTCTGTATGACCTCGTGAAAGATGTTCTCGATGACATGCCTTCCGTGAAGACCTGGATCTGGTCCAACCAGGGCGCCGGCAAGGGATCGGAAAACAAGGCGTTCAAGGAATTTGATGAATGGTACAAAAAATACCCCAATGACGAGCCCGATACAATCCTTAATATAACCGACCCCGTTCAGATGACGTATACAAGCGGCACCGAGTCGCTCCCCAAAGGTGTTATCATCAACAACCAGGCACTCATGGCCGAGTACATGGGCACAATAGTGGACGGGCAGTATGATGAAGACGACATCAGCATTAATGCGCTCCCAATTTACCACTGCGCCCAAAGGGACGTATTCATGAACCCCGTCTTCTGGGTGGGCGGGACCAATGTCCTTATAGCTCCCGATATCGGCCAGATCCTGAAAAGCATCTCTGATTTCAAAGCGACAATGTTCTTCGCCCCGCCCACGGTCTGGATCGGGATGATGAGGCACCCGGACTTCGATAAATATGACCTGTCATCTCTCAAGAAATGCTACTACGGAGCATCCATAATGCCTGTCGAGGTATTAAAGGAGCTGATGAGCCGCGTGCCGGGTGCGAAGGTGTACAACTACTACGGACAGACGGAGCTGGCGCCTTACCACACTATCCTGAAGGCTAAGGACGCCATGAACAAGCTCGGCTCTGCGGGGATGGGCGGATTGAACATGGAAACCAGGCTGGAAGACGACCAGTTCAAACCGATAACAGCAGCCGGTATACCGGGCGAGATCTGCGGGAAAGGGCCCCATGCGATGATGCTCTATTTCAAGGACCCTGCCAAAACAGACGAAGCCATGCTCGGCGGGTGGTTCCATTCGGGCGACGTCGGCATCATGGATGAAGACCGGTACATTACAGTGGCAGACCGCAAAAAGGACATGGTCAAGACGGGCGGCGAGAATGTCCCGACCCGGGAAGTGGAAGAGGCGATCTATCTGGACAAAAGGGTGCAGGAAGTGGCGGTCATCGGCGTGCCCCATCCCAAATGGGTGGAGGCAGTCGTCGCCGTTGTCGTCCCCAAAAAGGACCAGGCGATAACTCAGGCGGAGCTGATGGACCTTTGCAGGAAAGAGCTGGCCCCGTTCAAATGCCCGAAGGGCATAGTCTTTGTTGACGCTCTGCCCAAGACTCCCACGGGAAAGATTCTTAAACGGGAGATGAGGACGACTTATTCAAAACTTTTTGATGAAAAGGCATCTAATTAAAAGATAGTTTTTAGGTTTCAAACCGCAGGGGCGTATTGCCCGCGCCCCTGCGGTGCATTTTTCAGCGTGAGGACAAAAAAGGCGGACCTTGAGAATTTTGCTGGTCAACCCTGCATTCGACGGCGGGGCGGAAGCGCCGCCGCTGGGATTGCTTTGCCTTGCAGCGGTTCTGATCGAGGGCGGCTTCGAGACCAGGGTTATGGATCTGGATGTCCCTCATGCGGCCGGCCCTCATGACAGGTTGCGTGAGGAAGTCGAAACTTTCAGTCCCTCTATCATCGGTGTGACTTCGACCAGCCGTAATTTCGGATCGGCGCTGAATGATATCAGGTCCGCGAAAGAAATTTCACCGGGGCTGATAAGCGTGATGGGCGGCGTGCACGCGACTGTCGCGAACCGAGGCATACTCGAGAATGTCCCGGAATTGGATTTTCTCATCCGCGGCGAGGGCGAAAATTCATTTCTGCAACTGGTCCGGAACCTTGAAGCAGAAAGCAATTACCTGGATGTGGACGGACTGAGTTTTCGCTCAAACGGAGCAATCGTGCACAATCCGCATGGCAGGCCCGCCGACCTCGATGAATTTCCCCTGCCGGCCCATGACCTGGTCAGGAACGGGGATTATGCAACGCGGAGCATATCCGCGGGCCGGGGATGTTTCCACGGATGTACATTTTGTTCCATAAAAGAGATGTACGGGTCATCGGTGCGGTTCAGGTCCATTAGGTCCGTGGCGGAGGAAATCCATCGCCTGATTTCCCTGGGCGCCCGCCGGATCATGTTCACGGACGATAATTTCACGGCGGACCGCGGCCGTCTGGCAGGGCTGTGCGGAGCTGTGGTGAAAACAGGCCTGGCGGGGAGGGCCGAATATATCATAGAGGGGAGGCTCGACGATGTCGCCCGCCATCCCCTGAGCGCCCAGGTCCTGGGAGAGTCCGGCTTCCGGTATATATACGCCGGGGCCGAATCCGGTTCGCAGCGCGTGCTGGACCGTTACATTAAGAGAACAACGCCGGATGTGATGCTGAAAGGAGCGATGCACTGCCTGGAAAATAATGTAATGCCGGTCGTCAATTTCATCCTGTTCGGTCCTTTTGACGACATTGGCTCAATAAGGGAAACTCTCTCCTATGCCCGCCGGCTGTTTGAATCAGGGGTACAGATAGCATACACGGAAACGCTGACGCCTTACCCCGGTACGCCGGTTCGGGAATGGCTGAAAAAAGAAAACAGATTATGCGAGCGGGACGGCATTTATTGGTTTGAAACAGATGGATATCCAGGTTATGAAGAATTCCTTTCCATATGCAAAGCGGCCAGAGAGCATGCGCAAAAGAGTTTCGGACACATGCCGCTTTTTGATCAGCAGCGGGTTTATTATGAAATGGGTTGCCTGGACGAAATCCTGTCCGAATACGCCGCATCAGATTAAATTAAAATCCCGGTCAACGGGTGGGTGCTTAATAAATTTTCCACGAGGAGGATGGAATGAATTTCGAACTATCTGAAGAGCTGAAGATGTTGCGGGACATGGCTTACAAGT
>CAZKYN010000164.1:0-8095 GCA_964556675.1 uncultured Syntrophaceae bacterium | reverse complement strand
CGCTCATGATCCTGACCTCCGGCACGACCGGGCTTCCCAAACTCGCCATGCTTACACACAAGAGCATCGCGTGCATGGGCAGCAACTGGGTGGAAAGCCTTTCCCTGAAGCAGGGCGCCGACTGGATCTCGATCACTCCCCCGGCATGGATAGTCGACCAGATGTGGCTGGGCGTGGCGCTCATGGGCGGACTGAATTTCAACTTCCCCGAAAAGCCCGAAACCGTAATGGAAGATATGCGGGAGGTCGGCCCGCAAACGATGATCACCTCATCGCGTTTCTGGGAAGACCTCGCCTCGTCAATCCGTGTCAAGATAAGCGAATCGGGCGCTTTAAAAAGAAAGATTTTCCGGCTGGCGGAATCAATCGGCGCCCGGGCACTGGAATGCGAGCTGGCCGGCAAGCGCCTCTCTGTCCCGCTGGCGCTCGCCTATAAGATCGCGGCCGCCGTATCGTTCAGGCCGCTTCTCGACAGGGTGGGTTGCAGCCGCTTGAGCGACGTCTTCACCGGAGGCCACCCCATCAGCCCCGATGTGATCCGGTTCCTGCGCTCGCTTGGGCTCAACCTCAAGCAGTGCTACGGTCTTACGGAGGCGGGGGGCATCTTCCAGGTCCAGCCGGACTCCGAGATCAAGATGGAAACGGTAGGCAAACCCCTGCCGGGCGTCAGGGTCTCCATTTCCGGAGACCAGGAAATACTGGTATCCGGCGACGGCTGTTTCAGCGGATATTTCAACGATTATAAATCAACCGAAGCCGCGTTTGCCGACGGCTGGCTCAAAACCGGGGATGCCGGGTATCTGGATTGCGACGGGCACCTCGTCGTGCTGGGGCGCAAGGAAGAGATCATCCGCAACCGCGACGGTGTCGCCTTCTCGCCCGATTTCATCGAGACACGGCTGAAGTTCAGCAACTTTATAAAAGAGGCTGTGGTCTTCGGCGAGGCGCGGCCCTATTTGACTGCCATCATCAATATCGACCCCGGCAATACCGGCAACTGGGCGGAGGGGAAGATGATCCCGTTCACAACCTACATGGACCTTACGCGCCGGCCGGAGGTGGAAGAACTGATCGCCGGCGAGATTCAAAACGTCAACAACCAGCTGCAGCCCGCGATGAAAATCAGGAGGTTCTGCCTGCTTTATAAACTGCTCGACGCCGATGACGAAGAGCTCACAAGGACGGGAAAGGTCCGCCGGAGATTCGTCTATGGCCTGTATCTCAGGATCATTGAGGCCATGTACAAGAAGGACGGCGAAGTCGATGTGAAGGGCAAGATCAGGTACCAGGACGGCAGGGTGGGAACGATCGAAACGAAGGTGAAATTAATTACTCTCAATTAGGAGTGTCAGGATGGAATTTTTTTTGCAGCTGCTGGTGAACGGGTTAAGCGTGGGGTTCCTTTACGGGATATCGGCCATGGGGTTTGTCATGATCTTCAAATCTTCAAGCGTACTGAATTTTGCTCACGGGGAGATTCTGGCGCTGGGCGGTTTCATCTTCCTGGCGCTGGTTGTAACGGCGGGCGTGCCCGTTGTACCCGCCTTTCTTCTGACCCTTTGCGCAAGCTTCGCCCTGGGTTTCGTGATCGAGAGGCTCTTCCTGAGGCCGCTGATCGGGGAGCCGCTCATCGAAGTCGTCATGCTCACAGTGGGGCTCGCCTCGGTCCTGAAGGGGTTTATGCTCCTTGTCTGGGGAGGCAACCTGCACACTTACCCGGATTTCCTCCCGGGCTGGCTGGAGCTGAACTGGGGCTCCATCCAGGTCGCCCCTGTGTACACTGCCTCCCTGCTGGTCGGGATCAGTTTCCTGGTGATTTTCGGGCTGTTCTTTAAATATTCATCCCAGGGCATCTATATGAGGTCTGTAGCTGACAACCAGACGGCCGCCCTTTCCCTGGGGGTCCACGTCAAGAGGGTATTTGCCCTGTCCTGGGCCATAGCAGCCATGGTAGCCGCCCTGAGCGGGATCATCCTCGGAATCATGAACGGCATTAATGTCCACGAATTGAGTTCCGTCGGACTGAAAGTCTTTCCCGTGGTCATACTCGGCGGGCTGGACAGCATCGGGGGGGCAATCATCGGCGGGTTGATAATAGGCCTGCTGGAAACATTCACGGGCGGTTATGTTTCAACGTCTCTGCGGGATGTCGTGCCGTACATGGCGCTTGTTTTCATCCTGCTCATTAAACCTTACGGCCTGTTCGGGTTAGTGGAAATAGAGAGGGTTTAGGCGTGAGAAGACTGAATTTCCATCCCTGCGGCAATTACAAGGAAAGCTATTTCCAGGAACTGGCAATATTCCAGACCGATTTCGGGAGATTCTGGTCGTTAACAGGACTGGCGCTTCTCTTCGGAGCCGTGCCCTTTTTGAGCGGCCCTTATACCCTTTACGTCATCAATACAATCGGGATCGCCTCGATTGCGGCAATCGGCCTCAATATTCTGATCGGTATGACGGGTCAGATATCCCTCGGCCACGGAGCGTTCCTTGGAGTCGGCGCATACGCGGGCGCCGTCCTGGCGACATCCGCGAACATCCCGTTCTATCTGGCCATACCGGCAGCCGGCCTTGTCACCGCCATGGTCGGAATGATTTTCGGCATACCATCAGGGAGGCTTAAGGGTCTTTACCTGACCATCGCCACTCTGGCCGGGCAATTCATTATCGAGTACATCCTGGTCCACTGGGAGGGAGTGACACGAGGGACAATGGGGATTACACTTCCCGCGCCGACTGTCCTGGGCATTGAGATGAGCGGCGACCTCAGCTTCTTTTACATGATCTTCATCATCCTGGCCGCCCTGACCTGGGCGGCCGTCAACCTTGCCCGCACACGGTACGGCCGGGCGTTCATCGCCATCAGGGACAACGACAGGGCGGCGGAAGGGATGGGCATACCCGTGTTCCGCTTCAAGCTCCTTTCCTTCGGCATCAGTTCTTTTTACGCGGGGGTGGCCGGGGCCGTCTGGGCGTATTACATGGTAAGCGTGACGACCGAGCCCTTCAGCCTGATGCTCTCTGTCGAATACATCGCAATGGTGATCATAGGCGGCCTGGGAAGCATTTCCGGCTCTATATTCGGCGCAGCTTTCATCACCATCCTTAACGAGCTTCTCCGGTATGTGACGGATTACCTGATGAACTCCGGGGGGATCGCCGGGCTGGAGTTGAATTTCGCGCCGATCAGGGAGCTGGTGTTCGGCCTGGCTATCGTGCTCTTCATTTTGATCGAGCCGAAAGGCCTGGCGGAAGTATGGCGCATAACCAGGTCGAGTTTCAAACTCTGGCCCTTCTCTTACTGACAGGTGACCAATGGAAAACGAACTGCTGCTGCTCAACAATATAAGCGTGGTGTACTCGGACGTGATCCAGGTGCTAAGGGGCGTTTCGCTCAAGGTCGCTCCCAACAGCATAGTATCGCTGCTGGGCGCCAACGGAGCAGGAAAGACCTCCACGCTCAAGGCGATTTCCGGCCTTCTTAAACCGGAGAACGGGAGAGTCACGGAAGGCGATATCGTCTTCACGGGCCGACAGATCAAGAATTCCTCTCCGGAGGAAATAACCAGGCTGGGAATTATCCAGGTGCTCGAGGGGAGGCAGCCTTTCAAATATCTCACGGTGGAAGAAAACCTGCGAGTGGGCACTGCGGCCCGGCAGAGTCGTGCATACCGCCGGGACCTGGAGATGGTTTACGGCTATTTCCCCGCTCTGGTGAAAAGAAAGAACGGGCTCGCCGGGTATTGCAGCGGCGGCGAGTTGCAGATGCTGGTGATGGGCCGGGCCCTGATGGCGAACCCCAAGCTCCTTCTCCTCGATGAGCCCTCTCTGGGCCTGGCCCCTCTCGTAGTCGAGGAGATATTCCGAATCATCAAGAGGATCAACGAGGAACAGGGTACGACGATAATCCTGGTCGAGCAGAATGCGGCGATGGCCCTGCGGATAGCCCATTACGGATATGTGATGGAAAACGGGAAAATAATGCTGGAGGGCACCGCCTCGGAGCTCCGGGCCAATCCCGACATCAAGGAATTCTATCTCGGGATGGGCGGGGGAGACGACTCGAACAGGTCTTACAGCGACGTGAAATCATATAGGCGCAGGAAACGCTGGCTTTAATCAGGAGAAGTCGAATTTCTTCTGGCGGAAGATGTTCAGGCAAGCATCGACGACTTCCGGATCGTACAGAATGCCCCTTTTCTCCACGAGTTCCTCGAGGGCCTTGTCCATACCCAGCGCCGGTCGGTACGGGCGGTGCGATGCCATGGACTCGACCACGTCGGCGACTCCGATTATCTTCGCCTCCAGCAGGATTTGGGCGCCCTTCAGCCCGTTGGGGTAGCCGGAACCGTTGATCCTTTCATGATGCTGGTAAATTATCCTGGATACAGGAAATGAAAAATCGATATTGCTGAGGATTTTGCAGCCGACTTCCGGATGCGCCTTCATCAGATCGAATTCGATCTCCGTGAGTTTTCCCGGCTTGCAGAGGACTTCGGCAGGGATATAGATCTTGCCGATATCATGGATAAGGGAAGCTATCTGTATCCAGCCGATATGCTCATCGGAGAGCCCCATCTCCCGAGCTATAGCGCAGGCGAGGTCCCTGACTCCCCTCTGGTGGCCGGCGGTATACGGGTCCCTGATCTCCAGCATATTCGTGATCGTCTGGATTGTCCCGTCCATCATTTTCCGGAGCTGGTTGAAGCTGGTTTTTAATTTCTCTTCGGCGATCTTCCTCTCGGTGATGTCTTCGACCACGCCGTCAATCCACTCGATTATGCCGGAGCCGCTGTACTGCACGGTGGCTGCGAGGGAAACCCAGATGATTTCTCCCGTCAGCCTTCGCAATTTGACCTGCTCGCTCTTCAGAAAGCCCTGGTTCCTTGCCTTCTCGCCTATTGTGAAGGCGTCCGATTTATTATCGAAATGGGACAGAAACGGGTGCGTCATCAGCTCGTGGATGGAATTGAAGCCCATGATCCTGGCAAGCGCGCTGTTGGCTTTGACAAGACGGGATTTTGGGGGCGATGAAATGCGGCAGACGCCGACGTTGATGCTTTCGATCAGAGAGCGAAAATCGATTTCATCAGGCTCGGGGAATTTAAGCTTATTTTGCATCCATCAGGCCATAATCCGGTTCCAAAAAATTGAAATACAGCAATGCTTAGAACGGGATGCGTCAATGTTTTGTCTATACATCAAAGAAGCCGCAAGTTGCAAGCAAACAAATCCGTTCTTGCATTTAATTCAGTCTGTTCAAAAGGCTTTCAACGAGGGGACAGGGAGGCAAGGCGCGCGAGGGTCGGGCAGCCGAGCTTACGCGAGTGTACGTGAGCGTGCGAGAGCCGAAGCGCCGCGCAGCATATGAGCCTTTTTAAAACAGCCTTCTAAATGGCGGCCATGTCGCGTATCTTGAGCTGAATAGTCGACGAACCGTTCCAGTTGTTCAACTGGGGGGTGAAGATAATGTCGTGAAGGGGTTCGGAGATGCTGCCCAGGAGGGCTCCTTTGCCGAACCAGATGGAATTTCGGGAGACGCCGTCACCCGAGATGCGCATGCGCAGGTGTCTGTTGCCGGCGACGGAAAGGGCCGAGACCTGGACCTGCCTCGAACACAGGACAGGCTCCGGGTTCATGTTACCGAAGGGGGCCAGCATCTCGAATTGGCTGACCAGATTCCCGTCGACTTCCGCCAGGGTGCATTGCGCATCGATTACGGTCTGCGGCCCGATTCCGGAGATGCCGCCCTGCCTGGAAAGCATTCCGAAGAAAGCGTTGCGGAATTCCCCGATCATATCTTCACGGATCGATATGCCTGCCGCATATCGATGGCCGCCATGAGCTATCAGATATGTATTGCAGGCATTGAGTATCTCGTGGAGGTTTATTTCGCTCACGCTCCGGCCCGAGCCCTTTCCGATCCCGTTCTTAAGGCTGATCAGCATCACCGGTCGGTAATAGATGTCCACCAGTTTGGACGCGACAATTCCGATTACGCCCGGATGCCAGTTGGAGGAGCTTAAAATGAACGCGGGGTGAGAGCTTGCCTCGCTCTCGATGGCGGACAGGGCTTCGGCAAGGATCGCTTTCTCCAGGGATTGCCGCTCGCGGTTGTAGGTTTCGAGCTTGCGGGCGACTGCGGCCGCTTCCGCCGGATTATCGGTGAGGAGCAGTTTGATTGAATCTTCCGGAGAGGCTATGCGTCCCGCCGCGTTGATCCTGGGAATAAGGGTGAAAGAGGCAATTATGGAATCCAGTGATGAGCCGATGCCGCAAGCGCTCATCAGGGCCCTGAGGCCGGCCCTGTTCCCCTTGTTGATCAGCTCCAGGCCGATCCTGGTAAATATCCGGTTTTCGCCGGTCAGGGGGGATATGTCGCCGATAGTGCCGAGGGCGACCAGATCAAGGTATTCCTTCAAGTTGGGATACGGCGACTGCGACCAGAATCCCGCATCGCGCAGCCTGCTCCTCAGCGCAATCAGGAAATTAAAAACAATTCCCACTCCCGCCAGTTCCTTGAAAGGGAAACGGCAATCCGGCCGGTTGGTATTGATAACGGCAACCGCCCGGGGCAGGACGTTTGGGACTTCATGATGGTCAAGCACGACAACATCTATCCCCAGCGATCCTGCGTGGTCGATCTCGTCCACATCCGAGCTTCCGCAGTCGACTGTGATGATGAGAGATGTGCCGTTTGCTTTAATCCTGTCGACTGCTTTCAGATTGAGGCTGTAACCCTCCTCGATCCGATCCGGTATGTAGTACCTTACATCCGCCCCCGCATCCTTGAGGAACTTGAAAAGTATAACTAGTGAAGTGATCCCGTCGACATCGTAATCGCCATAGATAGTGATCCTCTCCTTGCGGTTGATCGCGCGGATGACCCGCTCGACTCCGGGCTGCATGTCTGTCATCAGGAAAGGGCTGTGCAGGTCCGCAAGCGACGGCGAGAAAAACCTTTTTGCCTCGGCGGGATCTGTTATCGAACGGTTGGAGAGAATGCGGGCAAGGACAGGGTGGATGCCCAGCTCTTGAATGAGGTTTGCTTGAATATCCGGAGCATCGTTTTCAGGAATTCTCCATCTTGTGGTCGGAAGCAACTGAGAGCATTTATTCATTAAGATTCTTTTCAGAATTAATCTTGATCTTTGGATACTTGAATGCTATCTGAAAAAAAGAGCGTCCAACCCATGCCGGAAAAATACCTGAAATTAAAAAGAAGCGATATAGCGCGCCTTCAATTTATTTTTGAAGGCTACGAGGGGCTGGGAACGTGCACGACTATTGATAAAAACAGGGCCGTTGTCAAGCTTTTTATAATGCCTGATTTCATTGCGGAAGCAGCCGATCTTATTAAGAACCTCCACAAGGAAATCGAGTTCGAAGAAACAGAGCCGCCTTCAGCATCAAGGGAGCAACAATGAAGAAATTTTTGCCAGCGCTTGTTATTCTTGCAGTTCCAATAATTCTTGCAATGGGCGGTTCCGGCGGCGGTCCTGTCGACCGGGTGCCTGTGGCGGCGAAAAATGTCACGGCCGTTTTTGTCGACCAGAACGATGTGGTCACGGAGTGCGCAAATGCGAGCATAGACGGTGAAGCGTTCCTGCAGGGGAAAAAAGGGCAGGGCGTCTATACCATCGGTTTTGAAAAAATCAAATCCGTTGTCTTCAGGATGCAGAACGGTGAACTCCTCGGCACTGCAAGGCTGAACGAGGGCGGCGAGACCACGCTCGTTCTTGACAAGAACAAGAAGGCGTTCGGCAGGACAAAATTCGGCACATTCCAGATAAGGATTGCCAACCTGAAAAAGATGACGATAACTTCAGTATCGAAGCCGGAGAAGAACAGCGGGGCCAAATGATCCATGTTGATGCTCACCCATACATGGATCCTCCGGGAATTCCTGGGAGAGGAGTACATATCCCGGCAGCGCCTTTTTGACCTGTACATCTATAACATCCTTCCCGACGTACTGCCCCTGCATGAGACCATTACCGCTGAGATAACACACAGGCCGGCGAAAAGGACGGACCCGCCCCCGGAATTCAAAAAATCGCGCTACATACAATTCCATCTGCTCATTGACGACTTT
>CAZKYN010000163.1:0-8127 GCA_964556675.1 uncultured Syntrophaceae bacterium | reverse complement strand
TGGTCAATTCCTCCACGGACTTCACGTTGAGTTTCCCCCTGCTGGCAACGGACGTTTCCTCGGCGGCGCGGATGTCGATCTTCTTCGCCTCGAGCTTGATCGACTCCGTCGACTTCAATTCAAGGTGCGCTCCCTCAACCGTCACGACAGCCCCGGCTTCAGTCATTCGGACGCTCATGACGACCCTGCCGTCCTTTTCGGCAATCTCGATCAGGTCCTCGCTGTCGATCGACCGAGCCGAGACTTTGCGGCCGGACTCCATCTGGAGCTTCGTTTTTCTGTTGCGCCTGGCCGGCTTGATTCTTATGACTTCAGCCTGTCTCATCTGCAGCCTCCCATGGTCTCCTCAGCTTGTCGGACCGACATACTATTTCACCGCAGGCCGGATGTCAATAAACCATGTTACGGGGCAGGGACTGCCGAATGTTTGCTAAAACGTCCTGATCCTCCATTTGTGCGGGATTACTTGCAAAAAATATGGGGATAAAAAACTGAATATTTGTTTCATCATTTTTCTTCCAAATCCTTTGCCAACCTGATATAGAAACTTTGCTTTTTGCAGAGTTCCTTTTATTGAAACCTCGCGCTCATCAGTATTTTCCGGAGATTCAACTCACTTTCTCCACATCCGTAAAGCTCGCTTAAGGTCAGATTAGAATTGAGTCTTTTTTCACCTAGGGAGGGTGTATGCCTTTTAACTATATTTTAGGAAAGTTCTCCAACGACCTGGCAATCGACCTCGGCACCGCCAATACGCTGGTTTACGTAAAAGGCAAGGGGATAGTGCTGAGCGAGTCGTCCGTTGTCGCCGTCCATCGGGATTATAAGGGGAACCGGAAAATCCTGGCGGTCGGAATGGAAGCCAAGCGCATGCTCGGCCGGACGCCGTCCAATATCGTCGCGGTAAGGCCGATGCGCGAAGGGGTCATAGCCGATTTCGAGATCGCCGAGGCCATGCTGCGGCATTTCATTATGCGCGTCCACAACAGGCGCAAACTGGTCAGGCCGAGAATAATCATTTCCGTGCCTTCGGGGATCACCCAGGTGGAAAAGCGGGCCGTCAAGGAAACCGCCGAATCGGCGGGGGCCAGAGAGGTTTACCTGATCGAAGAACCCATCGCCGCCGCCATCGGGGCCGGGCTGCCCATCACCGAGCCGATCAGTTCCATGGTCGTGGACATCGGCGGGGGGACAACCGAGGTCGCAGTGATCTCCCTTTCAGGTATTGTATATTCGCGTTCTGTCAGGGTGGCAGGTGACAAAATGGACGACGCGATTATCCAGCACATCAAGAGGAAATACAGCCTCCTGATCGGCGAGACGACAGGGGAAGCGATAAAGACATCGATCGGGTGCGTGCATCCAAACGGCGAGATCATGACTTATGAAGTAAAGGGAAGGGACATGATATCCGGTATTCCCAAGACCATCGAAATCGACTCGGAGGAAGTCAGGGAAGCAATATCCGAGCCGGTCAGCGTAATAGTGGACACCATAAAAGACGCGCTCGAACAGTGCCCGCCGGAACTGGCGGCCGATATCGTCGACAGGGGAATAGTCCTGACGGGCGGGGGCGCGCTGCTGAGGAACCTGGACGTGCTTATAAAGCAGGAAACCAGCCTGCCCGTAACAATTGCCAAGGACCCGCTTTCCGCAGTCGCCAAGGGCGCCGGCATGGCCCTCGACGAGATCAGCCTTTTAAAAGGGGTCTCGATGCCGATTTAGATATCCCATCCGGCCCGCATCGCAGCATTTATAAAAAGGGTCAGCCCCAATCGGCTGACCCTTTTTCGTTATATTCTATCAAGCCTTACTTTATCAGTACATCCGGGTGGCGGCCCTTTATATTCAAATGTCGAACTGGCGGAATTTCGGCATCCTGAACTCACCGCTTTCATCGAAGTTCAGCCATCCCAGCGAATCGGAGGCGAGGCGCCCCTTGACCCTGTATTTGAGGCCCTTCTGGCCGACCGTGATGTCGCTCGCCTGGCTGAGGATGCCGGACAGGGTGCAGATCCCCGTAACCTCTATGACCTCTTCACCGAGGCGCGGCACCGTCACGGGTTTGTTGTTCACGCCCTTGGCGAACGGCTGGCCGTTAATCTCCAGTTCAAAGTGCAAGCCCGTGAGCGGGAGATCGAAATCGTTCGGGTTCTGGACCCGCAGCTTGAAGGCAAATCGCTGCTCAAAAAAACCAAGATCGACAACCCTGACTCCCGCAAGGCTCACCGCGGGCGATTTCACCTGGGTCTTCAGCCCCGAACAGGATGCCAGGACCAGCAAGGCTGCCATGATTGCCAAGAGAATTAAACTTTTCTTCATTTTCGCACTCCTCCGGGTTCTGATTAATACAAGTGACTCAGTCAGGAGTTCATGAAAAGGAGATACGAGAGGTTCCATGCGGTGAGCGAGCTACAATGGTTATCTAATATACCAGAAGGTAAGTACGTTCCAGAGGAAAATACCCGCCGAAAACGAAATCGGGATTATTCAGATACGAGCTTCCTGCCCAGTTCGAAGGCTTCCTTCAGGAGCTTCCTGTTGGCTTGTATTTCGCCCGCTTCCATCGCGCTGCCGTAAACCATGCCGACAATCGGAGATTGGGTATAGCCGAAGGCGTCCTGGAAGGTCCGCAAGGCGTTGGTGCACCCGGAATCGAACGGGTCCTCGCCACCGTAAGTCATGGCGATGGCGATCCGCTTCCCGCTGAAGGGGTCCTTGGAATAGGCAGGCAGGGCGAAGCAGCGGTCCATGAACAGCTTGGTCTGGGCGGACATGGTGAACCAGTAGACGGGGCTCGCAATGACCCAGGCGTCTGCCTCGACGAGCTTGCGGTAGATGTCCTGCATATCGTCCTGGGTAGCGCATCCCGCGCTGCGCTTCCTCTGGCATTTCATGCAGGCCTGGCAGGCCGAAATCTGCAGTCCGTGCAGGTAAACCGATTCGACCGTCGCCTTTTCCGCAACGGCCCCCTTGATAATCTGGTCGGCGAGAGCAGCGCTGTTCCCTTTCCTTCTGGGGCTGCCCAGGATCACGAGAACCTTCTTTGCCATATTCTCCTCCGGTCATTATGTATTACATTTTCAATAAAACCGATCGCTAATGTCTCTCCGCCTTTATCCGGTCTCCATCTGTCTGGTATTGCGGAGTTCCAAGCCTTGGCCGGCGCTCCAGGATGATGTTCCTTTTCCACTCATCTGATTCGGACCAGCGGAAGTCCAGAGCCAGCACTGACCCCGGCTGCTTCAGGCTTTCAAAAGCCGTGAGCGCCTGCGCCAGGATATTGCGCTGAAGTCCGGGTTCCAGCGGTTTGCCTGTCGTATGCCCCAGGGGATAATCCAGGAATGCAGAGCGCGGAGGGTTAACCGCCCTGATAACATCGAGCGCGCTGGCCATGCATAGTGTTGGTATGCCTGCCTGTTCCATGCGACGGGCAATCAATCCCACGGATTGATGGCAGACAGGTCAGACGGGCACAAGCAAGGCCGCATCAGCCTTTTCAGCCAGGAGGCGTTCGGCCAGGAGAGGGGCCAGCCCGTCGCGCACTTTACGCGAAGAGTAAATCCCTCCCATGAACGTATAGGCATTGGCGGCCAGCGATCCGATCACACCCTCTTTAACCAGTGTGCGCAGGGTGTCGATCGGGAAAACAACATTGGGATCGCGCCGGGCGTCCGTCTGGTCATAGGCGAAGTGCGCCGTCCTGAGTTCGGACGTATTGACGTCGGCCGGTATGGCCCGGAATGAGTCGTCATCCTTGAAATGGAAAGCGACCTGGCCGGAAACATAAATTCCGCCCGAAGCTATCAGGCCGATCCGGCAATCCTTGAGCGGCTTGTTCAAAGGCTGCCAGGGGGGCGGATCGGGATTATAGACCCATTTATAAGGTTCGTATCCCTCGCTCGCATAGAGACTGCGGGTATGCGCGATATACTCGACGGCTCCCATCATGCACCTCCGGGGTAAAAAGCTTGATCGATTCGAAATATACCGTATTTTCACACGGATTGACACTTCTATCAGAACTCTTGAAAAGGCCCATATCTTGCGAGGCGCTTCGGATTAACTGTGAGCGCCCAGGCATAACTGAAGCCGTGGCGCCCCGAATTACCGGTTGTTACTGATGGTCGTCAATACTGTTTGCGCCACACAGGCCCTATCTATTTTGTGTTGACAAACAGGTCAAATCATAGAATAACCGCCGAAAAATTCATAAAAAACAAACAGGAAACCTGAAAAGGTTTCTTGAAAGGCGGATAAGATGAAGAAGAGAAAAGAATGCCCCGGGAAAATGAAATACCTCTCCGGCAAAAGGATTCTTCCCAAGCCGATCTCGGCCGAGACGGACATAGTCAGGCTGATCGATAACATGGACGCCTATAACGGAGGAAGGCTGAGGGCGGCATGCCATCTGCTGAAAGAGAGATATTCCAAAAGGGACGTCACAGTGGGCTTGAGCCTGGCTGGAGCGCTCACCCCTGCAGGCCTGGGGCCCTCGGCAATCATCCCGCTGATGAACCACGGTTTCGTGGACTGGATAACCGCGACGGGGGCCAACATGTACCACGACCTGCATTATGCTTTCAACCTGCCGTTGTTCCGGGGCTCCCACCAGGTCGACGACACCGACCTGAGGGACAAGGGCGTGACCAGGATCTACGACATCCTGTTCGATTACGAGGACGTCCTGATGGAAACCGACCGCAAGTTGAGAAAGATCATGCTCCTGCCGGAGTTCCAGAAGGAAATGGGAACCCGGGAATTTTACTTTCTCCTCGGCAAGGTCATGGACGCCTATGAAAAGAAAAACAGGACGGGAGAAGTCAGCATCGTGGCGGCCGCATACCGGAACGGAATACCCATTTTCACTTCCTCCCCGGGCGACTCCACAATCGGCATGAACGTCGCCGGCCTGGAGCTGCTGGCGGAAACAAAAGGCCTGCAGGACGCCTTCAAGCTGAAGATCAACCCGAGCATCGACGTAAACGATTCGACGGCCATCATCCTCAATGCCAAGCGTTATGAGAAGGGCAAGACAGGCGTCATCCTTATCGGAGGCGGCAGCCCGAAGAACTTCATGCTCCAGACGGAGCCGCAGATCCAGGAAGTCCTGATGATCCCCGAAGTGGGGCAGGACTACGACATCAACATAACCGACGCCCGGCCGGACACGGGAGGGCTGTCGGGGGCCCCGCCCAGCGAGGCGGCAAGCTGGGGCAAGATCGACCCGACCAAGCTCGACGAGACCGTCACGGCCTATCTCGACGTCACGGTGGCCCTGCCGTTGATGGTCGCATATGTCGTGCAGACGGCCAGGCCCAAAAAACAAAAACGGCTCTATTACCGCGGGCAGGAGCTGCGCAAGAAACTCGCGGCCTCGTATCTCGAAAACAACAAGGAAATTGCCCAGCTTACAAAGGTCATGAAAGCTCTCCGGGGATAGCGGCCAAAACAGATGAAATTAAAAAAAGCGCTCGCCCGACTTATCGACCGGTACGGCACGCCCCTTTTCATCCTCGACCACGGCAAGCTGAGGGCAAATTACCGGACCTTCAAGAAAAATCTGCCCCGAGTCCAGTGCTACTACGCGGTGAAGGCCAACACCCATCCGGAGATCATCAAGACGCTCTTCCTTGAGGGGTCGAGCTTCGATGTGGCTTCGTATAACGAGTTCATGCAGATTTACGAGTACATCAAGCATTACGAGGAAAAGGACAAGGACTTCTTCATCTGGGACAAGATCATCTTTTCCAACACCATCAAGGACAGGGACACGCTGAGCAGGATAAAGAGGTACCGGCCCCTTGTCACCTTCGACAACAGCGATGAACTGAAAAAGATCAAGGCACACTGCGAGACCGCCGGCCTGGTCCTGAGGCTTAAGGTGCCGGACACGGGCTCGCAGGTGGAGATGAGCTCGAAGTTCGGGGCGGAGCCGGGAGATGCCTCCCAGCTTATACGCCGGGCCCACGACCTTGGCCTTGTTGTCGAGGGGCTGAGCTTCCACGTGGGCAGCCAGTGCACGAACTTCGACAACTACGCGGCTGCGCTGGCCATCACGTCGGAGATACTGCACGACGCCAGGGCCAGGGGATACGGCCTCAAGATCATCGATATAGGCGGCGGGTTTCCCGTGCCCTACGATTCCCAGGTGCCCGAATTCGAGAAGCTGGCTAAGCTCATCAACTCCGAATGCAAGCGGCTTTTTCCTGCCGATATAGAGATCCTGGCCGAGCCCGGAAGGTTTATGGTCGCGACCGCGGCGCAGCTGATTACCGAGATCATCGGAAAATCCAGGAGGGAGGGGAAGATCTTCTATTACATCAATGACGGAGTTTACCACACCTTCTCCGGCGTGGTCTTCGACCACTGGATTCCCAACTTCACGGCATTCAAGAGCGGCAGGGAAGAGGTGTGCGCCGTGGTAGGGCAGACCTGCGACAGTTTCGACAAGGTCTCCCAGGCCGTCCAACTCCCGGGCAATCTGGAAATCGGCGATTACCTCCTCACCGAAAACATCGGCGCCTACAGCATCGCTTCTTCGACCAGTTTCAACGGGTTCGAGACTGCGAAGATCATTCATACCAATCTGCGGCGGTAAGAGCTTTTTTAGAACGACATGACAAATAATTATTGCGGATAATATTTCAGCGACAGCTTTCGCACGCTGTTTTTTATGCAGAGAATCAGGTCATAATCTGATATTCCTTGTATATTGCCTTCCAACCGAATCAAAAAAGAATATAGATAACCCTGGGACGCCAGGGTAAGACGAGAGGGTTGAATCTGTATTTCACCTAATGCTCTTGGAGAAAGCCCAGACTCGGGAAGAATCGGTCTCGCCAGGCTCTCTATATGCCTGCGTTGGTATCAATCAGCTAATCCCGTCATGATTGTTTTCATCAGCGCTTGAAGAGCAAGGGCAAAAATGAGACGTGATCTTTTTCTCTGATGTTTTCCTGTCGATAAAAAACCGGGATCACGCATAAAAGAAAAGGATGAAAAAGGGTTCTTGTTTATTTCCTGACCTTATTTGGCCCGAATACATGAGAAGGGAGTGGGGCGCCGGAAGAACCCGACGCCCCAGGAAGGGAGGTAAATCAGGCCGCGGCCTTTTTATCGGTTTCCGGTTTCGGCACGAGTTCCGGATTGTGCACCGGGTTTGCCTGGTATTTTGTCATGAGGCTCACGCCTATCATGATCGCAAAGGAAACCATTGTCGCAATCGCACCGGTGTCGATGGCCGGCACGTATATCTTTTTAATCTTCAGGATGTAGAGGCCGAATGCCAGAACGAAACCGATGGCAGCCGAGGCAATCGCGCCTTCTTTAGTAGCTCTTTTCCACAGGAGCCCAACCGTTACAGCCGGCATCAGGGATGCCATGAACAGGCCCCACGAAGCATTTCCCATCCAGCCGATGAGATCGGGCGGCTTAAGAGATATCAGGAATGTGACTACAATGACGGCAAAAGTGATCCAGCGAGAGAGGTTCAATTGCCGTTTCGCAGGCAGCTCTTTTCCCTTAAGCCAGAGCTGCTGATACAGATCGCGGACAATGGCGCTGCTGGAAACAATCAGGAACCCCGAG
Source organism: uncultured Syntrophaceae bacterium (assembly GCA_964556675.1). GTDB lineage: Bacteria > Desulfobacterota > Syntrophia > Syntrophales > UBA4778 > JBDKTK01. The sequence continues at coordinate 537 of CAZKYN010000163.1, read as the reverse complement.
CTGGTGGACATAATGGCCGCAAGCACGGCTGCACATACAATACCGACCATAACCGGGTGCAGGAACTGCTGCATGAACATCGGGATAACCAGGTCCGGGCTTGCCGGTGCGGGCATCTCCCCCCGGGCAACAAGGGCCCTGGCGCAGAGGCCGGTAACAAGGATAAGGGCGCTGCACGCGTATACAAATGCCGCTACCAAAGCGGACCACTTAAGGTGCTTCTCTTCCTTGATCATGTAAAACTTTGTGACGACGTGCGGCTGGGCCTGATGGCCGATAAAGTATAAGATGAAGAACGATATGACCATCAATATGCCTTTTGATGCATCACCGTCCCAGTACGAGCTCACAAGGTTTGGATTGATGTTGGCGAGAGTTGCATTCATGCTCTCGAACCCGCCCACGAGGTACATGCCGGTCAGGAACATGAAAATTCCGCAGAAGATCATCATCGACATCTGAACCAGGTCGGTCCACATGACGCTTATGATCCCTCCTGCCGTGACATAAACGGCTATACATATGAGCCCAATAACC
>CAZKYN010000162.1:0-8141 GCA_964556675.1 uncultured Syntrophaceae bacterium | reverse complement strand
TGCTATTGATTGAAGCGGTCAACCTGATGCTGCCGCCCGGGTCGTTCCCATAACCATGGATCATTATGTTCGAGAAGATCTCGTCGACCGCTATCAGGACGTCATTAAGGACGCGCAGGGGCACGCCGGAAGCGCGCATCAGGCCCTCGATCCCTTCCGTCGCTTCGGCAAGCGATTGCATATCGCTCTTCAATTCACATTCCAGCTTATTTTCCATCGTCTGCCCCGAAATAAACCGCCATCATTGCTATGTCGTCCGCCTGTTCGGTCCCCCCCGGAAAACCGCCACGTCGTCCAGGATGTTTGGCAGCACCCGCTTGCATCCCGTCGCTTCCGCCTTCATGACGTTTTTCGCCTCCCATGAGGTTGAGCGTCTCCTGCAGATCATGCACGGAATTGATTCCTTGATGATCTCGATCAGCGATGACAATTTCTTATCGGATATTTCCTGCATTGCCGCGACCGCAACAGGTTATTGTCCAGGATGCCCGGAAAAGCAGCTGATGCTCCCGGTGCGCTAATCGAAAAGGAAACTGGTTGGGACAGGGAACAAAGCGCCGCTTAAATTACGGAAAAGTCCGGCATTGTTAAAACACCGGTTGTTTGGTTAAAAGACCCAACCGGGCAATGAGGCCCCGTCTGAATGGTCTTTTTCTGAACAGTATATGAAATCAAGTTTTCAAGTCAAGCCCAATGATCTTTGCACCTGCTCGCCCGACAGACGCCTCGCGATTGCGCTATAGCGATTTTTTTAGTAGAGAGTTAATAATGAAATTTATAAGGGCGATCAATGGTTGAAAAAAACTGGCTGCAAACCCTTTCAAAATCCGGGAAAGATAAATGGATCGGCGGGGTCTGCGGCGGATTCGGGGAGCACACTCCCGTCCCCGCGTGGTGCTGGAGGCTGCTGTTCGCAGTGCTCTTTCTATTTTACGGGACAGGCCTGGTGATTTACCTTCTGCTGTGGATTTTCATGCCTAAAAAGACGGACGCGGAAGCATCGAATGACTAGATGACGATGGATTTGGCTCGCTCGCCCGCTTACCAGAGCTTTTCGAGGTCGGCGGGCTTATAGGCATGCTCCCGGTCGACCCACATGCTTTGCGCGCCGTCGTTTTTCAATCTCAGGAAGTCCCCCTGGAAGATCCGGTACACGCATGCCAGCGGCGTGAGGAACAGGTAAAATATCGCCGTCAGTATTATACGGGTGTTCACGGCCCCAAGCAATGCGCTGAATTTCAGCCAGCCCCGGGCTGTAAACGCGGCGGCAGTTTTGGAGAAAACTCCGATCGCCAGCAGGAACAGGGCGGCCGCGGAAAGCTCAACGACCTTGAAATAAAGCCCCGCTGCCAGGAAAATCATTGCCAGGACGCAGATCGTTTCCAGGCTGACAAGCCTTTCGGCAGCCGTGATCTTCATAAAGCTCCCCCCTTTAGAACAGCGTATATATAAACGGAGAGATCGCGGAGCCCCCCAGGATGACGAACACCGCGCCGAACAGCAGCAGGATGACGATCATCGGCAGGAGCCACCATTTTTTTCTCTCCTTCAGAAATAAAAACAAATCGCCTATCAAGGACATCCGACACCCCCGTTCAGTCTATCCCGAATTCCATCTTGAATTGCCGGCTGGAATCGGGCTGCTCTTTTTTATCAAACAAGTAGTCGCCGATAACCAGGTAATCCATTTCCGTGTTCATGAAGCACATATACGCATTCTCAGGCGTACAGACGATCGGCTCCCCCCTGACATTAAAGCTCGTGTTGACGACGACGCCGTACCCGGTCTTGCTTTTGAACCTGTCGATAAGCCGCCAGAACCGGGGGTTCAAATCCTTGTGAACCGTCTGGATCCGCGCGGAAAAATCAATGTGGGTGACAGCGGGGACGTCGGAACGCAGGAAATAAAGCTTGTCCCTCCAGGGGAGCGATTGGTAACCGGCTGGAAGCGTGTTGCGGCGCTGTTCCTTCACGGTGGAGATCAGCATCATGTACGGCGACGGCTTTTCCGTATCGAAATATTCAGTGAGCTCCTCGAAATTCACGGACGGCGCGAAAGGCCGGAAACCCTCGCGGAACTTGATTTTCAGATTAAGCTTCTTCTGCATTTCCGTGTTCCGGGGATCGGCCAGGATGCTCCGGCCGCCCAGGGCGCGGGGCCCCCATTCCATCCTCCCCTGGAACCACCCGATGACTTTGCCTTCGCTTAAAAGGCCGGCAACCCTTTCGCACATTTCGTCGAAATCCGGGTAGTGCCGGAACACTGCCTTGAATTTCTTCGCGCAGCTGAGGATTTCCTCTCGCGAAAAGGACGGGCCGAGCAGGGATCCATTCATCTTGTCTTCGCCGTTCACATTCCTGCTCTTATCATTGAAGATATGATAGAAACAGTATGCGCCTCCCAGGGCCCCTCCGGCGTCACCGGCCGCGGGTTGAATCCAGATGTCTTCGAAAAGCCCACTTTTCAGGAGCTTTCCGTTTGAGACGCAATTCAGGGCCACCCCGCCGGCCAGGCACAGGTTCCTGGAGCCCGTCAGCCTCCCGGCCTCTCGGGCCATAAGGAAGACAATTTTTTCCGTGACGTTCTGGATTGCCAGAGCGAGATTGCAGTGCCGACCGGACAATTCCGCGTCGGGGTCGCGGGTGGACATACCGAAGAGATCTTCCCACTTGTGATCCCTGATCATCTTCAGGCCTGTCGAATAATCGAAATACTCCTGGTTGAGCCAGATCGAGCCATCCTGTTTTATGTCCACGAGCCTGGCCTCAATAATCTCCTCGAAGCAGCGCACTTCGGCCGACCCCGGATCGCCGTAGGGGGCCAGGCCCATCAGTTTGTATTCCCCGGAGTTGACCCGGAAACCGAGATAGTATGTGAATGCCGAGTAAAGCAGGCCGAGGGAATGGGGGAACTTCAGTTCCCGGAGCATCTTGATCCTGTTGCCCTCCCCATGGCTGATCGAAGCAGTCGCCCACTCGCCCACACCGTCGATGGTCAGGATGGCCGACTCAGCGAAGGGAGAAGGGTAAAACGCGCTCGCTGCATGGGACAGGTGGTGCTCGGAAAAAAATATCTTTCCGACTCCTCCGCCGTCCCCGGCTATTTTTGCAAGTTCGTCCGTAATCAGTTTCCTGAGCAGAAGCTTTTCCTTGATCCAGACGGGCATGGCCGAAAGGAAAGATCTCAGGCCCTGCGGGGCGAAGGCGTAATAGGTTTCCAGCAGGCGTTCGAATTTCAGGAACGGTTTGTCATAGAAAACGATCCCGTCGAGCTCATCCAGCGCAAGGCCGGCCTCCCTGAGACAATACTTAACTGCATTCTCCGGAAAGCCGGAATCGTGTTTTCTCCGCGTGAAGCGCTCTTCCTGGGCGGCGGCGATTATCTTGTCGTCCTGCAGGATAACGGCTGCGGAGTCATGATAGTAAGCTGATATTCCCAGTATATGCATAATTAAAGCCGGACGCGGTTTTAGAATGGAGATTTATAAAAACAATCAGGCCAATTCGCAAGGGAAAAACAAACAAGCAAATCTAAATATTGGGACCGTCCCCCCAAAAGGCCCCCATTCAACCATCATTGTAAGAAACCTTCACAAACATTATGGAGGGCAGGTTGAGATGCTGAAAGATCCGTGAGCGCTTTCTTGTTGAGGGACTTCCGGCGGCAATGATGCTATATTCACTCGCTTTGTTGCGATCGCAATCTGTTCGAAATTTTATCCGATCATAGCCATTCGGATATTTTTTTGCCGGCCGGTGGCATTTATTCATCTTCGAGTTCAGTTTTATACTTGATTAAACTGGGGGTAAGGGAATGTGTCCTGATCGAATCCGCAAGCTCCGCGTCGCTGTTGTCGTCCCCGCAAAAAAACTCCCCTGCCTGGCGAGTCCCGTTTGGGTACAGAGATATGGGCCCCTGCAGGTCGCCTCAGCCTCCTCGGCTGCCGGGTATTTTGTCCGGCTTTTCAACGAGGAACTGGGGACCATGGTTGACTCCGTAAAGCTGGCCCGCGATTTTGATGTCGTGGGCTTTTCCTGCAAGACCTCGGCAGTGACGAGAGCGGAGGACATTGCCGCTGTCATCAAGGCGGAAGCGCGCCGGATGGGGCGCAGCGTCGTCACGGTGCTGGGAGGGGAGCATGTCTCGATGGACGGCAGGTCGAGACCATCCCCGCATTTCGACTATCTCCTGAGGGGCGAGGCCGAGCAGGCCTTTGTAAAGCTCCTGCATTCACTGGAATCGGCCCGGAGCGGGATCGGACTAGTCCCTCCCCTGTCGCTGGAGGGACATCACACGTGCGAACACTTCGACAACGTCCCCGACCTCGCCCTTTGCGACGAATACATACAGACCGTCCGCAGTTTCCTGTTCCGGCATCTCAGAATTTTCTGGTGCATAGCCGGAAAAAGGGCGCCCCTGTTGACGTTCCAGGGCTCCCGGGGATGCCCTTACAATTGTTCTTTCTGTCCTTCTCCTACCCAGCTTCAGAGCAGGACCTACCGCAGGCGCAGCCTGGAGAGTTCAGTCGCCTGCCTCAGGGAGCACGCCAGGATAACAGGCATAAAGCATGTCATGTTCGAAGACCCCACGGCGGCCCTCCCCTTCAGTGAGGAATCCCGCCTTTTCTTTAAAAACCTGGCGGAAAACCCGACCGGGCTCAGCGCGACACTGCTGGTCAGGGCCGACCTCTGCAGGGACATTGAACTCCTTGGACTTATGAGGTCCGCGGGCGTAACCAATCTCAGCATTGGAATAGAATCTCTGAATGACAAGACATTGGGAGATTTCCGAAAGAAGGTCTCGTTTGACATGAGCCGCAAGGCCATAGACATCTTTCACGAGTGCGGGTTCACAATCACGGGCCTCTTCATTGCCGGTTATGACACGGACGGCCCCGACTGCTTTGAGAAAATGGGGAAATTCATCAGGCAGACCGGGATTGAGAAATGGCGGGTATCGCCTTTGACTCAGATGCCGGAATCGGAGGACCAGTTCATGCCTGCCCACCGGTATTTTCTCTGGAGCGAATTTGCTCCGTTCGGCCGGGATGTTGCCGATTATTGCAACGGCGAATTTGTCGTGTTCTATCCGAAGCATATCCGGCCCTCTACACTGCAGGAAAAAATAATGGAATTCAATTTGTCCGCGGCAGGCATCGGCGGCTTGCTGAGGCTCATTGCGGTCAAGAGAAATAAGGCCTCTGTGCGGCAGAGGCTTTTAAATATCTGTGCAGAGAAAATGCTCTCGAAAGGGATTGCCGTTTCCGGCTACATGGAAATGGTAAAGGAAATTGAGGGCGAGTTTTACGAAGAGCATGCCGGGGGGGTAATATTGAAAGAGGATGCGCTGTTGAAGCGCTTCCGGGAAAGGAAAGTCCAACGGGAATACTTCGCGCCGGCTGCGAAGGCCGAAGCCGCGGCCCTGGCGGACAGGTCATAAATCGACCTGTTGAGTTCCGCCTGTTCAATGTCTGTGGAGCCGCCGGACCTGTTGCCCGTTTGCCTGAATATTGGGAAGACATGTTAGATGATTTGAGGAAACGCTTTTACGGAGCGGAACTCACTCGGGTTTGGAAAGTGTGAGCAGATGGGCCCTGAGGCCGACATCCCTGTTTTTGAGGTCGAGTTTGGAGCGGATATTATTGCGGTGAAAATCGATCGTGGTGGTCGAGAGATTCAGCAGGGCCGATATTTCCTTGCTTGTCCTGCCGTCCTTGATCAGGCTGGCGATCTGCATTTCCATCGGAGTCAAACGGGAATACGCCGAGGGCAGGTTGCCGAGGAAGGGCGACATTATATTCTCGAGGTTGTTTTCGATTATGGAAACGTATTCCCTCTGCCGGGTGTCGAGCTTTGTTAACTTGAGCTTTTCGAGATATGGGGACACGAGTTCCTTGATATTGTTGATCATCCGGGCCTCGGAATCGGCCTTTTCCTTTTTCATCCGGCCCTGCATGAAATTCAACGCGGTGTGGATCTCGTCCAGGTTGGAGGATTTGAGGACGAGTTCCAGGCTGCCGCCCTTCGTCTCGCTCTTCTTCAATTCACTGAACAGGTTCCATCTCTCCCTCAGAATCCTGCTCAGGTTCTGGATGATTGTGAAGGCGAAATCGGGATGCGTATTGAGCAGTTCTATGAACTTGGCCTTGTCGACCACAACGAGCTTAGTATCCTCTTCAGCGATTGCGGTGGCCGTGCGCGGCGACGAATCTATAAGCGCCATCTCGCCGAAGAACTCCCCGGGGCCCATTACTGCCAGTGTGACGGCCCTGCCGGGCGCCTCGGTGTAGAGCTTCACTTTCCCGGAATATATGAAGTACATGGAAAAGCCGAAGCTCCCTTCCTTGAAAATAAAATCCGATTGGGCATAGGCGGCCAGTTTTCTGAAAGGTATTTTCAGGAGAGATACATTTTCAGCCATGGACTTTTCCCTTGATTGAAATTATTTTTGATTTTTCCGGACCGGCTCAGCGGGGAAAATCTTTTCGATCCTGTCGAAAATGCCGAGTTTAACTATGTCCCGCGGATGGGGCGCGCCTTTCATAAGCAGGGGTTTGCCGACTGCCTCGTAGGCCATGAAGCAGTATTCGGAGCAGAACAGGTTGTTGGCGTCAGCGGGGATGCGGGCAGGTATGTTCCGGAATAACCACCCGAACTTCTCTCTGAGCACCATGTACAATGATGACTTGAGGACATCGTTGTAGTCGTAAGGCCTGCCGATCAGTTTCAGGACTTCTTCCCCTATTTTCCTCCTGTCGTGGCGGTTCCAGTCCCGGTTGAGCCGATACCACCAGACCTCCCCGTTATGATGCTCCAGCTGGCGGGACAAGAGATTGAGGACGGTGCCTCTGACCATTCTGGCTTCGGCTGTAAACCTCCTGCCCTCTGAAGTTTCAAACTCCCGCAGGCGCAGGATGAGCGATGAATGGTTCACCTTCGCGCCGATGAGGAACCTGTATACGGCCATGAGCCGGGTGTTTGTCCTCCACTGGAGAAGGTCGCCCGTATCCATTTCGCCCTTCAGTTCGTTGTAGCGGACGAGCTTGGGATTGTATGCCTCCGTTGTTCGCCTTCCGCCGGTTTCCGTCATTGGCGCCTCCGCGTTTGATTTTGCCACGCACGAAATTTTCCGCGAGATCAGGACAATGTCTTCATGCACACAAGCCGCAAAACTCGGCATAAAACCGGATAACGATGAAAACAAGAAAAGGAACCAGGCAAATCAAACGGGAATTTCCATGATTCCTGTTCAATTCCGGTCTGCAGGGACAATGAATAATGCTGCGAAAAGATGTTAAAAACAAATCCCCGCCGGTTCAATGATGAGGCGTAATCCCCGGTCTGATAATCGGTTTGCGCCTGAGAGGAATTAAGCCCATTTCGCACTGTTTGATAAATTCAGGCGCATTCATGCCGTCTGAAACGTTTGAAATTAGCATACATTTCGCAATTATTTACAATAATCTTGACAATCTGTCTATAAACTCTTTATATAATTAATCAACCACCCACACAGTTTTACGCGCAGTTGTGTTGCCGGCTATTTGCAATTAAAGGACCTCCCCGAAACAGGCTCCCGCATGATGCTCTGCCCGGAATGCAATTTTGAAAATCGGGATTCCGCTAACTTCTGCCTGAATTGCGGAACGGCCCTCGAGAGGAAATGTCCCCACTGCGGGAGCATAGTCCCATCCCAGGCAAACTTCTGCGATCATTGCGGAAAAACTCTTGCCGATGTCCTGGTCCGGGCAAAAGCCGCCCCGCCGTCATCCGTGGAGGGCGAGCGCAAATTCGTTACCGCCATGTTCTGCGACCTGTCCGGGTATACGCGTATATCAGAGGAACTCGACCCCGAAGAACTCAAGGAAATAATGACCGGCGTCCTGGGAGAATCGGCCCGGATCATAATCAAATACGGCGGCTTTGTCGAAAAATCCGTGGGGGATGCCACAATGGCCCTGTTCGGCGCCATAGAAGCCCACGAGGACGACCCGGTAAGGGCGATCAAGGCGGCTTTCGAGATTCACGAGGCAATCAGGAGTTCAAGCCTCCTTAAACAGAAGGCAGGGAAACGCCTGGCAATGCATACCGGAATCAACACGGGGCTTGTCGTGACCGGGGAAGTGTCGCTCAGGGACGGC
>CAZKYN010000161.1:0-8166 GCA_964556675.1 uncultured Syntrophaceae bacterium | reverse complement strand
TATACATGAGGACTGAAAACAGCCTGTCGGGATGCCTGTAAAGGGCGATTTCATTGGGCCAGACCGAATCCTTCTGGCGCGACATGAACTCATCGTCGATGAGGACCTTTGCCAGGCAGTTGTCCACAAAAGCAGGGTTAAGGGACAGCTCTGCAAGCAGGGCTCCGCCTTTCTTGAAGATGTCTTCGACGCTTTCCGATTTCACGACGGCGCCCAGTTCCCGGTTAAAATTATCCAGGTCCATAATTCACCTTCCTCCATGTGTTTTTTGAGTTTCTGGCCGGTTACGGGATTCAGAGCTTCAGATTTGATTATTATAATTTTTATTTGCGGAAAAAGAACCCCCCAAAAATAATTTTTAAAACAGTTTAAAATCTTGACGAGGCAGCCTGCTGATTTTCTCCGTGCCCGCCATATTTAGATAATGCTTGAAATATATTGCAATTCAATTAAATATGCTCGCCTGAATTTTGGAGGAATATACATTGACGGCCCTTGAAGGAATACTCGTAATTGACGCTTCCCAACTTATGCCGGGGTCCTTGTGCGGCCAGATGCTTGCCGACCTCGGCGCCAGGGTCATCAAGCTGGAAGGCATGAAAGGAGATGGTTTCCGCCAGTCCACGCCTCTAGTGGGGGCCAGCGGCAGTTATTTCCAGATCCTCAACAGGAACAAAGAGGGGCTATGCCTTAACTTGAAGGAGGAGGAAGGGAGAAACGTACTCAGGCAGATAATCCGCAAAACGGATGTTTTCATTGAAAGCTGCCGCCCCGGGACAATGGACGACATAGGGCTTGGTTATGACGATTTCAGGGAACTCAACCCGAGGCTCGTTTACTGTTCCCTGACCGGCTTCGGCCAGAATGGCCCTTACCGGGACCGGGCCGCCCACGATATAAACCTTGCGGCCCTGGCGGGTGTCCTGGATCTGCTGGGAGGCGAAAAGGGAAGACCGCCCGTGCCCTCGATCCAGATCGGAGGAGCCGGGGGGGGCAGCATGATTGCCGCAATCGGAATATTAGCGGCGCTCATCCGGAGAATGAAAAACGGCAAAGGGCAATATCTCGATGTGGGAATCCTGGACGGGCTGACCCCGTTCATGTCTCTGGCGATGTCCCAGCACCTGGCGGGCGGGGAATTAAGCCCGGAGGAAAAGAACAGGTTAAAGGGAGGCTATGCCTCTTATAACGTCTACATGACAAAAGACAGTCGCTATATTACCGTGGGTTGCCTTGAAGAAAGCACCTGGCGCGAGTTCTGCCAAGCCATAAAGATGCCCGGTTTCATTCCGGACCTCCATGCCGCCCCTGACAAGCAGGAGGAAATGAAAAGCATGCTGGAAAAAATATTCAGGGAAAAAGCCAGGGCCGAGTGGATGGATATCTTCGCACGGTTCAATACCTGTGTATCCCCCGTGAACAACCTCGAAGAGGCGGCCAATGACCCTCAGGTCAGGGCAAGGGCCCTCTGGTTCAAGGCGACTCACCCGCTTGATGGTGAAGTCCCCCAACAGGCTTTTCCGGTTAAGTACCGGGAGGACCAGCCGGGATGGCGCTCCCATCCCCCCTCCCTGGGCGAACACACCGACAAAATTCTCCGGGAGTTCGGGTTCGAGGAGGCCCGGATAAGGAGCTTGCGGGAACTGGGGATCATTTTTTAGTTCGACTCTTTATCCGGGTGGTTATAAAGACCGGACGCTGAAAAACCCCCGTACCATTTCAATTTGGGGCTGGTTTTCCCAAAGTTTTACAGGGCATGTTGATAATTTAATCTTCAGAGGTTTCCGTTGGAGGTTTACATAGCCATCTGCGCCATCGCCTTTCTCGCCGGTTTTATCCAGGGACTTACCGGCTTCGGCTCCGTGCTGCTTTCGCTGCCCCTGATCGCAATGTTCCTGGAGTTTAAAACAGCCGTTCCTTTTATGACAGTCTGCGGCATTGTCCTGTCGCTGATCCTTATCGTCCAGCTTCGCGGTTCCTGGGAATGGAAGAAGATCTATCCCCTCCTGATCGGGGCCGTTCCGGGCATCCCTGTCGGGACCTACATGCTTAAGAACCTCGAAGCCGGGCCGATGTACATCTTCCTGGGCTCGGTCCTGGTTGCATATGCTCTGTTCGGGATCCTGTTCAAGGGCATGGTGATAGAACTGAAAAAGGGCTGGCCGTACCTGTTCGGCATCATTTCGGGCTGCCTGGGCGGGGCCGTGGCGGCATCGGGCCCGCCCGTGATCATTTATACATTCCTGCAGCCCTGGGACAAGGACGAGATCAAGGTCACCCTCCAGGGTTTCTTCGTCATTTCGGGCATTATCACCCTCGCCTATTTCATCTACCACGGCCTGGTCGGAGCCCAAGTATTGAAGCTATCGGGTATTGCCCTGCCATTCATTGCCGCCGGGACACTGACGGGCTCCTTCTTTTACGGCAAGCTCAACGAGTCCGGCTACCGGAAACTCATGTACTACACTCTTGCGGCCCTGGGGGTGATGATGTTCGCCCAGGGAGTGTGATTAAGGTTTTTTCCTGATCTTGCCTTAATCTGAACTCTCTCCAAACCACAAGAAACAAAAAAACTAAACTGAACAAAATAAAAAATAGTTGACTATGTCCTGCAAGAAGAACAGTTGCAGCAAAAAAGGGAATGAAACTTAATAGAGTTATTATTATTTGAAGACAAGTTTGAGCAGATACGAACCATGGCAGTGTTACTCTCCCGAAAGTTTTTTCTTCAGAAGATTGTGGTTTCAGCGAAGCCTGATGTCGCCTAAATCGATTCAAGGCATGGGATAAATTTAATGTTAATAATCCTAAAATGACTAAAAATACGCTTGCGATATAGGACGGCTCAAAGCCTGATTTAATAAAAACATTATTATCTGAAATAGAATTTAATCCTAACATGGCCACAGTAAGTAAGCCAGTACACCACATGGGTAATTGCCAGATAAGTATGTCAAAATGCCTATATTCCGCGGTATATTTTTCTTCCTTCTTTCTTGATGCCTCTTTTTTTCCTGGTGAGTAAGTTTCATTCTCACGAGCGGTATATATTTCTTCTTCTGTCTGTAGTGCGAGAGTCCAGATATCTTTTTTAGAATAGCTTTTAACTATTCTGTCAAAATCCTCTGTTTCAGAATCAGTTTTTCTATCATCCCCATTTGAAACCCCGTGCTTAACTGTGTGAATGATTGCATGTGCTGGCATATAAACATTATGAATGGCCAAGGGTTCTGTTGTAAATATTTGTCCCTCTTTATAGACTCTTACCGAAACCTTTCCGGGAAGGCGCTCTGCGTACCCTATCCAGCCCCGCTGCACAATGAAGGTTTCTCTAATGCTCTCATGAAAATGGCTCTGCTGCCATCCCCCTGTATCGTTCGCTTCAGTCCTGGTGTAAGCCGTTCCGTCATCCTTGAATAATCGAAAGCGAACCTCACCGTTTTTCTCTCTGGAATGGTGAGTTCTAATACCGTTTTGGAAAGCTATATCGGGGGGTGATTCAGGAACTAAATGAACAGAATATTTTCTTTTTCTTTTCGATACTGCATTGGGTTTCTTCATAGAATTCTCACGTTCACAGTCGCTTGAAGTGGTTCGCAAAAGAGAGTTTCACTTGAGCCGATTTCGAAAAGTAAGAAAATGTACATCTTTTAAATCTTCATAATAGATGTACATGAAAATGCAGAAAAGAATAAAATTTACTTAATGTATTTATCTGTAATTGTCAAATAATTATAATGTATTAAAAGCCCTACAGGTCTCTTTCGCATGGTGAGGTAAGCACATAAAGCGCCCTCAGGAGATAGATTGAGAAATCAGATCATATGTGATAAATGATTTCGCTTTAAAAGGACCCCGAAATGCGCGAAATCCTGAGGAAAGTTCATGTCAACGTCCCCTACCGGGACCTGCTCGACAAGTATATGGGCAAATTCCTGGACTGGGGGATCAACCCGGAAATCGGCTTTAACTGCTTTGCCCTGGACGGGATTGACGGCCCCGGCGACTGCCTCGACATCGCCGAAATTATCAAGGGAGCGGGGCTTGAAGTCACGGTCCACTCCCCGTTCATGGACTTGCGGCCCGGGGCGGTCGATCCTCTGATCAGAAAAGTATCCGAAGACAGGCTGAGGAAGGCCGCCATTATTGCCGGCCAGTTCAGGCCCGTGAACATTGTCGGCCACCCCTCGTTCGACAAGAGATATTACGTTTCAAATGAGGACCAGTGGCTGGCGGCAAGCATTGAGACCTGGGGCGCCGTCCTGGAAGCCACGGAAGCTTGCGGAGCTGCCTTGTGCCTTGAAAACGTCTATGAGACCGGGCCGAAGCAGATCAAGGCCCTTCTGGACGCGCTGGATTCGCCCCGGGCGGGTTTTTGCCTGGACACGGGGCATTTCAATGTTTTTGCCGAGGCGCCCCTTGAGGAATGGATAGGCGAGCTGGGCGGCTATATAAAGGAACTCCACATTCACGATAATCTCGGCCGGACCGACGACCACCTTCCCGTGGGGGAAGGGAATTTTCCTTTTCATCACCTATTTACAATGCTAAAACATAATAAAAAGCCTGTTATCACGCTCGAACCTCACAACGAGATCCACCTCTGGAAGACCCTGGAAAACCTCAAAAATTTGCACCTGCTGGAAATTTTGGAATAGAACTTCAGCGGGGCCGGCTTTTTGAAAACTAAATAGCGGATGTAGTTCTCTTCGGGGGACCGGATGAGGATCGGCATCGTCGGGACGGGATACGTTGGTCTTGTTGCGGCTGCATGTTTTGCCCATATGGGCAATGACGTAATCTGCACGGATATCAATACCGGCAAGATCGAAAGCCTCGATAACGGCCTGATCACGATCTATGAACCCGGTCTCGAGGGAATAGTAAGGAAATGCCATGCCGACGGGCGCCTGAGGTTCACCACGGACCTCGCGGAAACTGTCCGGAACTCCCTTTTCATTTTCATCGCGGTCGGGACCCCGCCGGATGAAAACGGGGCCGCCGACCTGAAATATGTCCTGAGGGTGGCGGAGGACATCGGCGCCATCCTGGACAGCTACAAGATCATCGTCAACAAGTCGACCGTCCCGGTGGGCACGGCCGACAAGGTCAGGGAGATAATAGCCGGACAGCTGGCAAAACGGGGGGTCTCTATTGAATTCGACGTGGTCTCCAACCCCGAGTTCCTGAAGGAAGGCGACGCGGTCAATGATTTCATGAAGCCTGACAGGGTCATTATCGGGACAGATAATGTCAGGACGGCGGAGCTGATGAAGGAGGTATACTCCCCCTTTGCGATGGACCGCGAGAAAATGATCACGATGGACGTCAGGAGCGCGGAACTGACAAAGTACGCGGCCAATGCCATGCTGGCCGCCAGGATATCTTTTATGAACGAGATGGCGGATATCTGCGAGCTCGTGGGGGCCGATATCGCCAGGGTTCGGCAGGGCATCGGGTCCGACCGGCGGATCGGGTACAGTTTCATCTACCCCGGCATAGGTTTCGGGGGCTCATGTTTCCCAAAGGACGTCAGGGCCCTGATCTCCACGGCCGAGGAGTTCAATTGCGAGACGAAGATCCTCAAGGCCGTCAATGAGGTCAACGGCGACAGGTGCCGCCGAATGGTGGAGCGCATCGTCCGGCACCACGAAGGGAACCTGCGGGGAAAAACGGCAGCCATCTGGGGGCTTTCCTTCAAGCCGAACACCAATGATGTGAGGGAATCCCCGGCCTTGCGGATAATAAAATCCCTGATCGAACAAGGTTCCACCATCCATGCCTATGATCCTGAAGCCGCCCGGGAGGCCAAAAGGGTTTTAGGAGAGAACGGCTGTGTCCGCTATTTTAATAATGCTTATGATGCCCTGGCCGGGGCGGATTTTCTCATGCTGGCCACGGAATGGCATCTTTTCCGGAACCCTGATTTCGACAGGGTGAAAAAACTCTTGAAGAATCCCGTTATCTTCGATGGAAGGAATCAATACGATCCCGCCGAGATGAGAGGGAGAGGCTTCGAATATTTTTGTGTAGGCCGTTGCTGAAAAATAATAGGCCGCTCTCGCTTCCTTATATTCAATTAGAGGTTGGGGCTTTCGCGTACGGCAAGGAGTAGGTAGTTTGCTGCAGTATTTAACAAGAAGGATTGCGCTGATGGTCCCCCTGTTTATCGGGATCACCATCATCTGTTTCGCCGTGATACATCTCGCGCCCGGGACGCCCACGGACCTCCAGACACAGATGAACCCCCGGGCCTCGGCGGAAATGAAAGATCGGCTCCGGGCCATGTACGACCTGGACAAGCCGCTATACGAGCAATATTTTATCTGGATGAACAAGCTCGTGAGGCTTGACCTGGGCACTTCTTTTTCGCCTGATGCCCGGCCTGTTTCCGACAAGATCATGGAAAGGCTGCCCGTCACGATCTTCCTCAACGTGCTGTCGATGGCCCTCATCCTGGTAGTTGCAATCCCCATAGGCGTGATCTCCGCCGTAAGGCAAAATTCGCTCTTTGACAAGCTGGCCGGGCTTTTTGTCTTCATCGGGTTTGCCATCCCCACGTTCTGGCTCGCCCTGCTGCTGATGATCCTGTTCGGGGTCGAGCTGGGCTGGTTTCCCATATCGGGGCTCCGGTCGCTCAATTACGAATATATGTCTCCGATGAAGTCGCTCCTGGACCTGGCCAAGCACCTCGTCCTGCCGGTTCTGCTCTCCGCGTTCGGGGGGCTGGCGGGGATGTCCCGGTACATGAGGGCCAACATGCTGGAGGTCATCAGGCAGGACTATATCACGACCGCTAGGGCCAAGGGACTGAGCGAACGCGCCGTCATTTACAAGCACGCCCTGCGCAATGCCCTGCTCCCGGTTATTACTATCCTTGGCCTTTCCGTTCCCGGCCTGATCGGCGGGAGCGTTATCTTCGAGACCATCTTCGCCATCCCCGGCATGGGACAGCTCTTTTACATGGCGGTCCTTTCCCGGGACTATCCGGTCGTCATGGGCATCCTGGTTATCGGGGCCGTCCTGACCCTGATCGGAAACCTTATCGCCGATGTATCTTACGCCGTGGCCGACCCGAGGATCAGGATATCATGAGTGCGATTGCTGTTGGAATCAGATCATTGTTCCGCAACGGGTCCGACTCGCTCAAGTCGGACTTCGCTCAGAGCTTCGCCTCGAACAAGCTGGCCATGGGCGGGCTCCTGATCGTGCTGGCGCTGTTCGTTGTTTCGATACTCGCGCCCTGGATATCCCCCTACGAGCCCACCGCCATTGACCTGCACAATGTTCTGGCGGCGCCTTCGATCAAACACCCGCTGGGAACGGACCAGCTCGGCCGGGACATCCTTTCCCGCATGATCTGGGGCTCGCGGATATCGCTGAAAGTGGGCTTCGTGTCCACAGGCATATCCATCGTGGTCGGGGCTTTCCTGGGGGCCATTGCGGGCTATTACGGAAGGCGGGTTGACGCGGTGATCATGAGGATGGTAGATATAATGCTGTGTTTCCCGACATTTTTCCTGATCCTGGCGGTGATTGCGTTCCTGGAGCCCTCGATCTGGAACATAATGCTGATCATCGGGCTGACGAACTGGATGGGCATAACACGCCTCGTAAGGGCGGATTTCATTACGCTCAAGGAAAGGGATTTCGTCAAGGCCGCGCGCGTTATCGGGGCCGGCAACCGGCGGATTATTTTTAATCACATCCTGCCCAATGCCATGGCTTCGCTGCTTGTGGCGGCTACGTTCGGAGTAGCGGGCGCGATCCTTACCGAATCGGCCCTGAGCTTTCTGGGTATAGGCGTGCAGCCGCCCACACCCAGCTGGGGGAACATCCTTACCGACGGCAAGGATAACATCGACATAGCCTGGTGGCTGTCGCTTTTCCCCGGGCTGGCGATCCTTGTCACTGTCCTGGGCTATAATCTCCTGGGAGAGGGGATCCGCGATTCGCTCGATCCCCGTCTCAGGGAGTAAATCTGTGTTTGAGCCTCTATCTGAAAAGGAGATTGCGTATGGTTAAAAAGAAAAAAGACATGTACGAAGGCGAGATGGACAAAAGGATTATAGAAAAGAAAATGATGATGGGCTTTTTGACTGAGAACGAGCTGGAAAGTTACCTGAAGAGCCTGCCCGACCTATCCTCAATGGTGGAAGAAATAAA
>CAZKYN010000160.1:0-8173 GCA_964556675.1 uncultured Syntrophaceae bacterium | reverse complement strand
GTTTGGACCAGCCTCGCCGGCTCATCCAGGGTGTCACAAGCCCTCCTCCCATTACTATTTGAGCCGATGCATATTTCTCGCGGATGAATCCCGCGATAGCAAAACCCGGCAAAGCCTGACCAAGGTAATGGATAGAGATACCCACGCGGCACGAAGGGCTGATCGCAAGCAGGCCCGATATTCGGCGGCTGAATTGCGGGAAGAAAGGACTGGACCTGTGTTCGCGGGCGGCGCGCAGCAGGTCTGCGCTTTTTAGAGGCGAGAGGGACTTGTCCCCGTAATCGGAGAGACCCAGGCGTATCGAGGGAAAATCGTGCGATATCGCAGCAAGCCTGTCCAGTTCCAGGACGGCTTTTTTGTACGCGTCAAAATTTTTCAGGGCGCGGGCGCCGCGGACCAGATCAAGATCCGGTGCGAAATTTCTTATCGCTCGTGCCGTCCACTTATATTTTTTATCGTGTTCATCTGGGACTGAGCCGCCCTGTGCCGCCCTATTCTCCATAAGGAACAGCAGGCCCTCAAGGTTCAGGTCGGCGGCAGTGTATGAAATTCCCTGCGAGCGCAGCGCCCCGCAGAGCCGCGCGAGCCCGGCAGGGGGTTCACCCGGTTTAGTCACGGGAGGGTTAAGTAGCACAATTTCCGGCATCGTTTTACACGGACGAAGTCATCCGAGAGATCGGGAATTTTTCAAAAGCATATCCGGATCTTCTTCAAGAACTTTCGGGCAGGCCTCAACCGGAAAAAAGACAGACTGCTCCCGTGCGATTACCAACCAGCTATTCGCCTGTTAAAGGGTTGGAATATTATGCTGCGGGCTGGGCCTTGACTTTGACGACTTCCGTAGCAGCCTGACCTTTCTGGTTCTGCTTGACTACGAACTCAACACTGTCGCCTTCTTTCAGGGTGCGAAAGCCGGTTCCGGAAATGTCCGAGTAATGCACGAACACATCGCCCCCGGATTGGCGGGCTATGAAGCCGTAACCTTTTTTCTCGTCAAACCACTTAACCACACCTGATTCCTTTTCAGACATGCGAGCCTCCTGATGAAAATTGAAACGAAACGCCGGTATGACAAAAAAAGCCGCATGAACGCTAAGTTCCGGCGGCTTTGATTATGCTTTGGTTAAGATGTGAAACGAGAAAATTTTGAAGCCTCTATAATTTTTGTTGAAATCTATAAACATAAATTTCGAACATGTCAAGCATTTTGTATGCTTAGAACAAAAATATTTTTATGAGGCGTAAACGCTGACTTTTTTCCTTTTGCGGTCTTTTCTCTCGAACTGGACTGTTCCGTCGATCAGTGAAAACAGCGTATAATCCCTGCCCATCCCCACATTGTCCCCGGGGTGGATTCTGGTGCCGAGCTGGCGAATTATAATCGCGCCCGCGCTGACGGTCTGGCCGTCGAAAACCTTAACTCCGCGCCTCTGGGCGTTGCTGTCTCTTCCGTTGCGGCTGCTGCCCTGACCTTTCTTGTGAGCCATCAGGTCCTCCTTATGCCGAAATCTCTTTTATCTTCAGATTGACCACAGGCTGGCGGTGCCCGGTCTTCTTCCGGAAGCCTTTCCTGCGTTTATGCTTGAATATCGTGAGTTTGGGCCCCTTGCCCAGGTTCATCACTTCCCCGATGACCTTGGCGTTTTCCAGATAAGGCCGCCCTACCCTGACGTCCCCGTCCTTAGCTACCATGAGGACCTCATTAAAGGTAACCGTCGCCCCGGCTTCCGTATCAAGCAGTTCGATGGAGAGCAAATCGCCTTCGGATACCCTGTACTGTTTGCCGCCTGTTTTTATAACTGCATACATTGTTTGAACCTTCCCGAGAAATTGAAAGCGTGGATTATAATTTCACGCCAGGTAATTTGTCAACCTTTTTTAGGATTTAATGCCGGCGCATGGAAAAAGGGAATCCACGGGAGTATTTATCGTGACCATAGTCCCTCTCTCCCAACCTGCCGGCGCCCTCAGTGATCACTTTTTCTGACAGTTTATATCGGGCGGGCTGTTTATGCAAATTCACTGTGCGCTGCGTTCCTGGGCGTTGCGGATTCGCATATACTCTTCCCAGCAGTTGTCGGGATTTATGTCCTGGTATCCCCTGTTCTCCTTCATAACGTCCAGCATCGACTCAGGCAGCATAATTGAATAGGAGTTATCCCGTATAGCTTCGGCTTCCTCTCTCGTGAGGCACTCGCCTTTCAGCTCTTCTCGATTAAGCAGGATGGCTATCAGGGATGGAACATATACAGGCACAAGCTTCTTTGTCATTTTCTCAACTCCTCAACAAGTATTCGCGTCCCTTATACCCAGTATAACCACATTTTTGCAAGATAAATTCTGACCAGAATATATTCCATAACACCTACGGCCATTGTAATACACCAAGACTATCGAAGGCGGTCGTTTCCAGGCTGGGAATGCAGACCATGCCGGAAGGAGAGGAAATGGAATTGAATTCTGCTACTGCATCGATATTATTTCATAATTTTCCTGATGGAAGCTGTTGTCCACCTTGATAATTATCTTTTTCTTGAGCTTTGCCTCGAGCTTTTCAATGGTGTTCTTCTCGTCTTCCATCAGCAGTTTGGCAATATCGGGATTGGCCAGGACACAAAGTGTTGATTTCATGTTCTCCAGCCCTTCCCTTTCCAGTTCGCGGTAAATTTCAAAGCAGATTGTCATTTTGGATTTAACTGTTCCTTTCCCTTCGCAATACGGGCAGGTTTCAGACAAGATCCGGTCAAGGTTCTTGCCGCTCCTCTGGCGGGTCATTTCGACCAGACCCAGTTCGGATATTTTCAGGATATTCGTTTTGTTCTTGTCCTTCTCCATTTCCTCTTTGAGAGTGTTGAACACCTTTTCACGATGGGCTTCATTTTCCATATCGATGAAATCGATTATGATGATGCCCCCGATATTTCTCAGACGAAGCTGGTAGGCTATTTCCTTGACTGCTTCTAGGTTCGTGTTGACGATTGTCTCTTCTATATTGCGCTTACCCACGTATTTACCGGTATTCACATCGATGGCGCATAAGGCCTCAGTGGTTTCTATAACTATATAGCCGCCCGATTTGAGCCAGACCTTCTTGTTGAGAGCCCGGCTGATATCCAGTTCGACCCCGAATGCATCGAAGATAGGTTCACGCTTATCGTACAACTCCATATAATAATTGATATGGGGCATGAAATTTGTCATGAAATCGAGGATTTTTTTGTATTCAGCGGAGGAATCGATAACTATCCGGCTTACATCTTTTGTGTACAGGTCGCGGATTGCCCTCAAAGTCATCCCGATCTCCTTGTGGACCAGTCCGGGCACTCCCACCCTGTCGCGCTTGACCCGTATGTTCTCCCATATCCTGACAAGGTACTCCAGGTCCGCCCTCAATTCGTCCTCTCGCTTGCCTTCGCTTACCGTCCGGGCGATAAAGCCGCATTTCTCCGGGCGCAAACGCTCTATGATATCGCGCAGGCGCTTGCGCTCCTCTTCATTCTGGATGCGGCGGGATATCCCTATGTGCCCGACTGTCGGCATCAGGACAAGGTTCCGGCCGGGCAGTGAGATATGCGTGGTAAGCCTTGCCCCCTTGGTCCCGATTGGCTCTTTCGCAACCTGGACAAGGATCTCCTGACCTTCCATTATGAGGTCTTCGATGTTGACGGGCTCGCGCCGGATCCTCATTTCATATTCCATCGTCTCCGGCTGCGCGGTTTCTTCATCCTCGTTCACCAAAAATTCCAGCTCGGAAAAGTCCGAAAATACGTCCGAGACGTAGAGAAAGGCCGTCCGCTCCAGGCCGATATCGACGAATGCCGCCTGGATACCGGGCAGGACGCGCACCACCTTGCCTTTGTATATATTGCCGACCAGGCCGCTTTCCGCGTCCCTTTCGATGTAAATGTTGGACAATATCCCATTGGCCAGGATGGCTATCCGGGTCTCGTGCTCGGTGCAGTTGAAGATCATTTCTTTAGTCATTAACGGCTCCGATCAGTTGATCTGATTTGTGCAAAATCCGGGTTTTCCTTACCAGGACCGCTTCGGCCTGTTCATTGCCGATCCCCAGGATACCGGTGAGGACTTCCGAAGGCTTGACGCCGCCCTCCGGACCGAATGCCAGTGATGCTTCAAGCGTCTGCCCCGCAAGCGAAATGTCGAATACGAGAGGACGGATATCCCTGACAGTTTCCTTCTGCTTTGATTTCCGCACTATCACGAACTGCGGCGCCTTCAGGAACTCGTCAATCCTCGTTTTCGCCGCGTCCGCCATATCCGGGGCAAGGAGGAAAGAGTAGCGGAATCCCGCAATGTCGCCGCTTATCGAATGCTCAAATCGCTCGATCCGCAGTATTTCCATTCCCTCCGGCAACGATTTATTTATCTCCGCCTCGCGGGGGGCTTTTCCGTTTATTTCTATCTCCGCGCACTCGCATTCGCTTTCCACCCCTACGGGAAGGGCAAAAACAAATGATATCTTCGGATGGGGATGATACCCGCTCGAGAAATTGAAAGCAACTCCCGAACGACGCAAGGCCCTGATAAGCACGGATGTGGTCTCCAGGTGTGATATGAAGCGGGAGCGCCCCCGTTTTGCGTAAAAAATCCTGTACTTCGCCGTTTCCCCAATGAGCGCCGGCGCCGGTCCTCGCGCCTCCCCTGCCCTGGATTCCGCGAGGCCCAGACCATCCCCGCACGCGCCGCAATTGCCGCATTCCGCCCGCCTGCAGTCGGGCGTGGGCTCCGCGCCCATTGCTTTTTCCCTTTCAGCGGCCAGGAATTCCTGGGATATACCGCAATCTATATTGTCCCAGGGAAGACTTTCCGCTACCCCCCTTTGCCGCAGATATGATTCAGGATTTATACTGCACGACTCCATGGCCGCTTCCCATAAGCCGGGGTTGAAACAATCGGTCCAGCCGTCAAATCTCGCCCCCCGCCGGAAGGCCGTCTCGATCAGCCCGGAAAGCTTCTCATCACCGCGCGAGAAAATCCCTTCCAGCATGCTCATCTCCGCGGCGTGCCATTTGAAAGCGATATTTCTGTTGCGGAGGTTCCTTTTCAGGTAGGCCTGCTTTTCCCGGATTTCGTCCACGCCGATCTGCTTTTCCCTCTGAAAAGGCGTGTGCGGCTTGGGGACGAAACTTGAAACGCTTACGGTCACCTGCCGGCGGTTCCGCCCTGTTCGGGCCACCCTGGCGGCGAGGTCAATTATTCCATCCAGGTCGTCTTGTGTCTCTCCAGGCAGCCCGAGCATGAAATAGAGCTTTATGGCCCGCCAGCCGGCCGCAAACACCTTTTCCGCGCTGCTGATGAGGTCCGCTTCAGTGTTCCCCTTGTTTATTATCCGGCGCAGCCTTTCCGTGCCGGCTTCCGGCGCCAGGGTGAAGCTCGTCTTCCGTACCCTCCTCACCTGTTCGATCAGGCCTTCCGTGAGTGTCTCCGTGCGCAACGATGGTAGCGAGACGGCGATGCGCCGGTCGCAGTAGCTGTTCATGAGAGAAGAGAGCAACTCTTCAACCCGGGAATAATCTCCGGTGCTGAGGGAAAGAAGAGATATTTCTTCGTATCCCGTCGAGTCGATCATTTTCCGCGCCATTTCCTCCAGGACGGATTGCGACCTCTCCCGGACCGGTCTCCAGATCATGCCCGCCTGACAGAATCGGCAGCCCCGGGTGCACCCCCGGGCTATTTCCAGGTTAATCCTGTCGTGGACGGCTTTCGCCAGCGGGACCATGGGCGCGAGGGGGGTGCGCCAGGCATCGAGGTCGGCAACGGCCCGCTTGCGGACGTGCTTTCCCCTGTTCACGGCAGGAACATAAACTCCATCTATTTCCGCCAGTTTATCCACTATCCCTTCCCGGTCGAGGCCCCTCCGTTTTGCCGCAAGTACCGCATCGGCCACTTCGGTCACAGCCTCCTCTCCCTCGCCTATAACAAAGGCATCGATGAAATCCGCCAGGGGCGCCGGGTTGAAAGCGCAGGGCCCGCCTGCAATCACTATGGGGCATTTTCCTGTCCGGTCACGGGCCCGAAGCGGCACGCCCCCCAGGTCCAGCATATTCAGGACGTTTGTGAAAGACAGCTCATACTGGAGGGAAAACCCGACTATATCGAAGTCACTCAGGGCAATACGGTTCTCGAGTGAGCACAGGGGCACATCCAATGCCCGAAGTTGCCTCTCCAGGTCGGGCCAGGGCGCAAAAAAGCGCTCCGCGGCAATTTCCTTACGGCTGTTGAGGATCGAATACAGGATCTGGACCCCCAGGTGGGACATCCCGACTTCGTAGACGTCGGGAAAGGCGAGGGCAAACTTCAAGACGGAATCGTCCGTCTTTTTTATTGTCGAATTCACCTCTCCCCCGATGTAACGGCTGGGCCTTTCGACCCGGGAGAGGATGTCGTCTAATCTGGTATAAGGTGTTTTTGGCGGGGTTTTCGGCGGCACTGATATATCCAATTTTTTATTTTAATCAATGGCTTATATCATATTGCCGGCCCCATGGAAAGAACGCCGGGTCAGTTTAAAGTAGTGTTTCCGCCCTGGCCGCGATACTTATACGGGTTCCTCAGGATATCGCTCAATTTCGAGATCACGAAACCGGAAGGGAATTTCGGGCTGGAAATATATTTCAGGGTCGATTCCTTGAATTCGGAAAGCAGGCTGTTGAAGACATTCTCCCTTTCCGCAATATCGACGAATGTCCTTTCTTTTTTTTGCTCAAACAATAACTCGGGGCCGAACACCTTCAATACCGTCCGGTAATGCTCCGGGTTTGTAAAATATTCTTCCCTGACCTCAACTTTGATCCTGGCTGCCAGCGCCACTTTCACCGTGTCCGCGGCGATCTTCCTGGATTCATCCCATATCTCCAAAACAAGTCCGTTTTCCAGGACTGTCCGTTCGCAAAGCTCCATATAATGCTCCAATCTTTGTTTAAGCAATCGCGCGCAGATAATTATCTCTCTATTCTGCCTGCATCGATAATAAAATCAATCCTTGAAATTCTTTTCCAATCCCTCTCATTTGATTTCCGCTTCAAGCTGAAGGCCCTGAGAATTCAGCAGCCTTTCAGGTCAACGGCAATATCTCGCCGGGACTGCTTACGCCGGTTATGTTGCCGTCATCGTCAATGTCGATGTTGAAAGCCGCGGGCATTCTGGACAGCCCGGGCATGCGGAGGATCTCGCCCGTGATGGGGATGAGGAACCCTGCCCCGGAGGCAATTTTTATTTCCCTAACGGTTACAATGAAGTCGCGGGGCAGCCCCAGCAGTTTCGGGTTGTCCGAGAGAGACTGCTGAGTTTTTGCAATGCAGACCGGGAGTTTGTCAAACCCGTATTTGTTTATCATGTCAAGGTTTCGCCGGGCGAGGGGCTGATAGTCGATCGAAACGGCGCCGTAGATCTCGCCGGCAATCCTGAAGATTTTATCCTCTACCGGCTCCTTCCAATTGTACAGGGGACAAAAATCGCTTTGCGCGGCTGCCAGGACTTCGAGGACCTTTTCGGCCAGTTCCAGCCCGCCGTTACCCCCCTGGCGGAAAATATCGCAGGGCGCGATATTTATCCCGTCTTTTTCGGCCGCGCTGATAACGGCTTTCGTCTCTTCATCCGTGTCCGAAGGGAAACGGTTCAGGGCTATGACGCAGGGGACCCGGAACTTATCAATATTCTGGTAATGCTTTCGGAGATTGGCCATGCCGAGTACGGCCGCACGCGGATTGCTTTTATCCAGGTCGGCCCTGTCGATTCCCGAATGGTATTTAAGCGCGCGCACTGTTGCCACAAGCACAACGATGCGCGGGTTCAGGTCCCCGTAAGGGGCGACTATGTCGAAAAACTTTTCCGCCCCCAGGTCGAATCCGAAACCGGCCTCCGTGACCACGTAATCGGCAAGGCAAAGCGCCAAATGGGTCCCGAGGATGCTGCTCGTGCCCTGGGCGATGTTGGCGAAAGGCCCGCCGTGAATTATGGCAGGCACATTCTCGGTAGTCTGGACCAGATTCGGGAGCAGGGCATATTTCAGGAGCGCTGTCACGGCCCCTTCGACCTTAAGGTCGCCCGCCAGTACCGGGCGGTCGTCGGCAGTGAACCCCACGAGGATATTGCGGATCTTCTCTTTCAGCTCGGCATAGGATCGTGAGAGGCACAGGATCGCCATGATCTC
>CAZKYN010000159.1:0-8189 GCA_964556675.1 uncultured Syntrophaceae bacterium | reverse complement strand
CGCCGCGTCGGCCTCCTTCACCCCCATATCCTGCTTCGTCCGGAAATAGAGGGGGACGTTGAACGTGCCGGTCAGGCTCCACATATTGTCGAAATCATTGCCCCGCGGAAAGATCGTGGCATTGATCGTGAAGTCCGGATAGTACTCCTTGCGGGCCATCTGCACCCTGGTCCGGCCCGACTCGATCATCCGGTCCCGGGATTGGATCTCCGGCGACTTCTCCGAGGCTGTCCTGATTGCGGTTTCCAGGTCCATGTCCAGAGCCTGGGGCCGGGGCTCGGCGGGTCTTCCCTGCAGCGCGCCCGCGC
Organism: uncultured Syntrophaceae bacterium; assembly: GCA_964556675.1. Classification (GTDB taxonomy): domain Bacteria; phylum Desulfobacterota; class Syntrophia; order Syntrophales; family UBA4778; genus JBDKTK01. The sequence goes on along the minus strand of CAZKYN010000159.1, from coordinate 7,881 downwards.
CGCGCCCCAGGACAGAGGCCAGCGCCGCCTGGAGCGCGCTGATTTTCTGCCTTTGCATCTCCTCGCGTTCGAGGAAAATGTACTTCTCCGACTGCGCCATCAGGACTTCCTGCTGGGTACCCGCGCCCGAACCGTAGCGGGACAGGGCAATGGATTCTATCCGGTTGAGCAGTTCGCTCCTCTGGGTCAGCAGTTCGAGACTTTTATAGCCAAGGAACAGGTCGAAGTAGAGTTCTTTCACCCGCGATTCGGTCTTGAGCAGGAGATTGCGGTGCGCTGACTCCAGGCTTTCCGAATCCAGCCGGGCCGCCTTTTCCTTCAGAGAGCGCTTGCCGTAGAAAGGGAATGCCTGGGATGCGGACACCATGAACTGGGAATCGTCAGATGTATTGTACGTGAACTTCGAAAAGCCGTCGTTCTGGTAACCGAACATCACCATCGGGTCGGGAAGGCTCTTCGCCTGCGGTACGCGGTAGCGGGCAGCGTCGAGGCGCGCCTGGGAGGCCTGGATCTCCGGGTTGTTGAGCAGCGCCTCGTCTATGAGATCTTCCAACTGGAGGTCCTGTAGTTGGAATTCCTGCCCGGCCGCCGGGGCGGCATGGCCGAGAAAAACGGCCAGGAAGACAAACGCGCATATGGTCCTGCCCAGCATGGCCTTTCTCCTTCCGGGGAAATGCGATAGAGAGCAAAATTATTTTGATCAGGTCGTCTCAGCGTGCGGCACGACTTCGCAGATGCTCTCGCGCCGGAACGGGGAAATATGCCGCAGCTGTTGGACTATCCCCGGCATTATCTCCAGCACTTTGTCGATTTCCGCCGCGGTGTTGTACCTGCTGAGCGAGAACCTGATCGAGCCGTGGATCGCCGTGAACGGGATGCCCATCGCCCGCAATACGTGGCTGGGTTCGAGAGAACCCGAGCTGCATGCCGAGCCGGAAGAAGCGCAGATGCCGTACTCATTCAATCTCAGCAGAATCGCCTCGCCCTCGATCCACTCAAAGCTGATGTTGGTCGTGTTGGGGAGCCGGGTTTCGGTATTGCCGTTGACGCGCGTATCGGGGCAGCTCCGGAGCAGACCCTGCTCCAGCCTGTCGCGCAGGCCGTTCACGTATCTCCTTTCCTCGCCGATGTTTTGCCCGGCAAGTTCGGCCGCCCTGCCCAGCCCTATTATGGATGCAAGGTTTTCCGTGCCGGCCCGCCGTCCGTGCTCCTGGTGCCCGCCGATCAGGTAGGGGCAGAAGCGCGTCCCCTTGCGCACGTAAAGGACGCCTATGCCCTTGGGCGCGTGCAGCTTGTGGCCGGACATGGAAAGCATGTCGGCCGCGAGTTCTTTCATATCCACGGGGACCTTGCCGATCACCTGCACTGCGTCGGTGTGGAACAGGACGCCGCGCTTTTTCACGAATTGGGCGATTTCCTCTACCGGGAAGATCACCCCCGTCTCGTTGTTCGCGTACATGACCGAGACTATCGCCGTGTCTTCGTCCACCGAGGCGTAAAGGGTCTTCAGGTCCAGGTCGCCGGCCTTGTCCACGGGGACGAAGGTCACGCGATAACCTTTCCTCTGGAGGTATTTGCAGAAATTCAGGACCGCCGGGTGCTCCACCCTGGTCGTGATCACGTGGCGCTTATTGGGAAAGGATTCCAGGGCGCTCATGATCGCCGTGTTGTCGCTCTCCGTGCCGCAGCTCGTGAAAATAATCTCGGAAGGCTCCGCCCCGATAAGCGCGGCGACCTTCTCCCGGGCCTCCTCGATTGTCCTGTGCAGCCGGCCGCCGAAGGTGTGCATGCTGGAAGGGTTGCCGTAAAGTTCGCCCAGGTAGGGCTGCATCGCCGCGAGGACTTCCGGGGCGATCGCCGTCGTTGCATTGTTGTCCAGGTAAATCGGTATCATTGCGCCACCACCACTATGTCCTTGTCCACCACTTCCCTGAGCCGCTCCTGGATGCCCTCGACTGTCACATGGCCCATCGGGCAATCCGTGCACATCGCCCTCAGGGCTACCGACACCCGCGGGCCTTCAATGTCGATCAGGTCCAGGTCGCCGCCGTCGGCCTGCAGCTTCGGGCGGATCTCGTTCTCGATGACGTCCTGGATGAGGACGATCCTTTTCAGGTTGGTCATCTTCTTCCCGGTCGGCTGGGGCACTTCGGGCGGGGGCTTGATCGACCAGATATCTTTCAGGATGGCCTCGATCGCCGGGACACATGCCCCGCAGCCGCCCCCCGCTTTCGTGTAGTTCGTGATCTCCTCGGCGGTGGTCAGCCGGTTCTCGATCGCGACCCTGCGGATTTTATCTTCCGACACCTCGAAGCACTGGCAGATGATCTTTTCCTTCTTTTCCGGCTCTTTCTTCTGCCCCCGGTAGTCGGCGACCGCGGCCTCGAGCGCCTCCCGCGCCATTACCGAACAGTGCATTTTTTCCTTCGGCAGGCCGCCCAGAAAATCCGCAACGTCCTGGTTGGAGATCCGGGCCGCCTCTTCAAGGGTCTTGCCTTTGATCATCTCTGTCAGGACGGAGGAACTTGCTATGGCCGAAGCGCAGCCGAATGTCTGGAACCTGGCGTCCGTGATCTTGCCTGTGTCCTTGTCGACCTTGAGTGTGAGCTTCAGGGCGTCGCCGCAGAGGATGCTCCCGACTTCGCCCGTGGCGTCCGGTTTTTCTATCTCGCCTACATTCTTCGGGTTGAGGAAGAAGTCTTTTACCTTATCAGTGTATTCCCACATATTTCATTTCACCTTGCGTCAATATTGATCTTAGCCGAATGGGTCTTCCCGCCTTTCGTGATCCTGGCGTTTACCGTCCAGGGTCCGGCCATGGAGAGATTGATCCGCGCCTGGTAGGAACCGCCCTTCGGGACGGCATTCGCCTTGTAATTCATGGGCGCCATTCCCGGCATGGCCGGCATCGAGTATTCCACGACCACGGCGGCGTCCGTGACAGGCTTGCCGCCCGCATCTTTTACGGTGACGGCGACATTGTTTTCACCTGCCGAGGGGGCCCGGTCGAAGGCAATCGTCACGTCATAGGGCCCTGCTTTCTTCCTGTATTCATTGTCCTTCGCGAATGCTATACCTGCAATCATGACTGCCGCCACGGCGAGCAGGATTATTTTTTTCATCATTTTCTCCTTTAATTCTTTCTGCGATTGTCGATTATTCACTCTGGAATGACCATCAGTCGATTCCTGATTTTAGATCAGTTTATGGATTATTCGGCCGACTCCTCCCCACCCGCCTCGAAAGCCTTCAGCGCCCTTTCGCCCCGCCGCGACTGGTCGAAACAATACGTCTCCGCCCCCGGCACGATCATGCGGACGGTCGGAATGTTCACGTCGGAACGCGTCAGGTCGACCGCGATAATTTTATTGAGGCCGGCCGCTGTCAGTTTTTCCCGGTAGATATAAAAGTCCTTGAGGATATCGTCACTGTAGCCGATTTCCAGTTCTGCGAGCCCTTTTTGTCTATAGGCGTAAAAGCGTGTGTCCTCGTATTCCCCGCCCTGCTGCAGATAAGATGTTGCGCCTTCCTTCAACCCTTCGATCCCGTATTTCTGGAAGAACAGCGCGCGGGTCGTCGCGATCTCCAGCAGGGCCCTTACCATGGCGACCCGGGGATCGAGGTGCGCCCCGAAACCGTCGATCGGAAACATGGTCTCGTGCACGAGATCCCGGGAGAAAGCGGCCACGACCGGGATGCCGATGTCGGTGGTGAGGTCCTTCGCGACAATCTCGATGTCGGCCGCATCGAATTTTTCGAAGATCCTGATGATGAAATCATTCCCGGGGTTGTCTTCCAGATACAGCGCATCGCTGTACTGCGTCTTGTACTTGTTTATGCTCCAGGCGTCCCGCTCGACCACTTCCGCCAGCCCGTGAATCACTGCTTCCTCACAGGTGTTTCCCGCTGCGATGCCGTTGGTATGGGTATTGAACAGGAATGCGCCGTTCTGGTGGAACGGGTGATACACGGCGCACGCGGGGACAAGCAGGTCTTCATTGGAACACAAATCGCAGCCCCATACCCATTCCACTTCCTTGTCCGGCGCGTAATTGCTCCGGGCGGAAAGGACCAGTTCCTCGGGGTTGAGTATATTGTGCTTTTTTTTCAGGGCAGCGTAACTTCCGAGAACGATTTTGGGCCTGTACTCGTCCATGTACTCGGAGCAGTACCTCTCTATCGACTCCATCGTCAGCGACACCTGGGCCTGGATCTCGGAGACCCCTTTGCCGGTATGGCTTGTCCGGGAATTGTCGGGGCGGACCCGGTCGCAGGTGAAAACGGGAATGCCGATCCTGTCCACTTCGGTGGCGTTGCGGAAGTCCAGCATCGAAACGGTTTCACGTATTGTCCTGACGAAATTCAGGGTTGAGTCGGGCGTCTTCGACCTGTGCGTCTCCAGAATATAGACCTTGGGGCATTCCTTTAAAACTACGCTGGGCATCAGATTTCCTCCTTCATGTCAGTTAAGGGCATTTCGGCTGTTCAAAAATTTGAAAAGGGCGGCCGGTCAGATCCCTGCTCCCTTGTTAAACTCCCCATTCTCCCCGAACATCCTCATGATCTCTTTTTTCTTTTCCTCGACATACTGGTCAAATTCGACCTTGATGCCCTGGGTGTCCTCCAGCTTGCCGCACCGCTCCTGAAGGGTTTCGATCTGCCGGCTCATGAAGCGGAAGGCTTCGGCAATCGGGTCCGGCAGCTTGTTATGATCGAGTTCCTGCAGCTCCCGGCCGCTGAATCCCATCCCCACCCGGGCGGGAACGCCGATAGCCACTGCATTCGCCGGGACGTCGTGGATGACGAGCGAGGCCGCCCCGAGCCGGGCGTTGTCGCCGATATGGATCGGGCCGAGCACGATGGTGCCGGCGCCGATCAGAACATTGTTCCCGATCGTGGGGTGGCGCTTTTCCCTGGCCAGGCTGACGCCCCCGAGCACCACGCCCTGGTAGATGAGGACGTCATCGCCGATATGGGTCGTCTCGCCGATCACGACTCCCGCGCCGTGGTCGATGAAAAAACGCCTGCCTATCCTCGCTCCCGGATGGATCTCGATATTTGTGAGAAACCTGTTGATGTTGGACAGGAACCTTGCCGTTAAAAGCCATTTTTCATTCCAGAGCCAATGGGCGGCCCTGTGCATCCAGACGGCATGCAGCCCCGGGTAGCTCGTCAAGACTTCCAGCGTGCTGCGCGCAGCCGGGTCCTTCTTGAACACGGTTCGGATGTCCTCTTTCATTCTTTTGAACATGAGCGGGAGCTCCTTGCCTTCAATTCTCCGACGTTACCATGAAGACCGCATTGTGCGCGAACAGGTTCGGGAAGACCTTTACCGGCCCCGACTTCCCCAGGTAATGCGCCGCCAGCACCTTCAGTTTCTTTTCCGCGCAGAATTCCCGGAAATCCGTGATGCTGAGAAAGCGCACGTTCGGCGTATCGTACCACCTGTACGGCAGCGATTTCGTGATCGGGGCCTTTCCCCCGAAGAACAGCATGGTCCGGGCCCCGATATAAGCAAAGTTCGGGAACCCGACTATGATCCTGCCGCCGATGCGCAATGCGTCCCTGATCAGGGAATCGACGTTTTTCACTTCCTGCATGCTCTGGTTGAGCACGATATAATCGAAGCTGGCGGCGGGATACTCCCGGACACTGCTCTCGATGTCGCTGTGGAATACGCTGAGGCCCTTCCTGACGCATTCGTAAATGGCCGCCTCGTCCATCTCTATCCCCTGCACCCGGGCCTGCTTGTCCCGGGCGAGAAAATAGAGCAGGTCCCCGGAGCCGCAGCCCAGGTCCAGCACGCGCGAGTTCGGCTCCACCAGGTCGAAAATAACTTTGTGGTCCGGACGGATCGTAATCTCAGAGCGCATAAGTGCTCACCACCGAGTAACCGTTATACGTTTTATCCAGGAAATAGCGCACGAGTTCCTGCTGTTCCCCGACGTCGACAAGAAACGCATCATGTCCGTACGTCGAGGGCAGCTCGCAATAAGTCGTGTCCACGTAGCTGCGCTTGAGACGGCGGACTATCTCCTGTGACTGGTAAGAGGGATAGAGCCAGTCTGATTTGAACGAGATCACGAGGAACCTTGTGTCGATTTCCTTCATGCAGGGGATCAGCCTGCCCCCCGACAGGTCGAAGTAGTCCATGGCTTTCGTTATATACAGGTATGAGTTTGCGTCGAAGCGCTTCACGAATTTGTCGCCCCGGTATCTCAGATAATTTTCCACCTCGAAGTCCGCCGCGAAATCGTAGCTGTATTTCCCGTTGCGCAGCTTGCGGGAGAATTTCTCCTCCATAGAGTGCTCGCTCATGAACGTGATATGCCCGATCATGCGCGACACCGCAAGGCCCCGCTCCGGCTGGCCGTGTTCGTAGTAATCGCCGCCGCGCCATTCCGGGTCCGCCATGATGGACTGTCTTACGACCTCGTCAAAAGCGATCTGTTGGGGTGAGTGCTTCAGGGCCGTGGCGATGGTGACGGCCGATTTCACTTTTTCCGGGAAAGATGCCACCCATTGCAAAGCCTGCATCCCGCCCATCGACCCGCCCGCCACGCTCAGCAGCCGTCCGATCCCCAGGCTGTCCACAAGGCGTTTCTGGGCGCTGACCATGTCGGCGATCGTGATCACGGGAAAATCGAGGGCATAAGGCCTGCCCGTCTCCGGGTTGATTGAGGACGGCCCCGTGCTCCCCTTGCAGCCGCCGAGGACATTGGAGCAGATGACGAAATATTTATCCGTGTCGAATGCCTTGCCAGGCCCGATCATGCTCTCCCACCAGCCCGGTTCGCTTTCGCCTTCGTGGAACCCCGCCGCATGGGCGTCGGCGGAAAGTGCATGACAGACCAGGATCGCATTGTCCTTGCCTGCGGCAAGCTTCCCATAAGTTTCGTAAGCTAGGGTTACCGGGCTTAGAGACCTGCCCGACTCCAGGATGAGCTTTTCATCCCGGGCGAATGTGAAATATTCAGTGCTGACTGTACCAACAGATTGGGACATTTTTTTTATTTCTTTCTCCGGCTCGCAGGGCGCGTTGCGGCCTGCCCTGACGCACAGTACGTTATCTCCCCGGTGTCATCCTGAGTGAAACGAAGGATCTATCGCTTAGATTCTTCGGTCGCATGTTCCCTCAGAATGACACCCGTGAATTATCGATTATTGAAACAGCCACGTGGAAAGATATCTCTCTCCCGTGTCGGGAAGGACCGCGACGATCGTCTTCCCTTTGGCTTCCTTTCTCTTTGCCACCTCGACGGCCGCCCAGAGGGCCGCCCCGCTGGAGATCCCCGCGAGGATGCCTTCCTCCCTGGCGAGCCGCCTTGCCATTATCCCGGCATTCTCATGGGTAACCGGCATTATCTCATCGATGATCCGGCGGTCCAGGACGTCGGGGACAAAGCCGGCGCCGATCCCCTGAATCTTGTGCGGGCCGGGCTTGCCGCCCGAGAGGACCGGGGAATCCGCGGGCTCGACGCCTACAACCCGGAGCTGCCTGCGCTGCTTTATTACTTCGCCGACGCCGGTGATGGTCCCGCCCGTCCCGATCCCCGCAACAAAATAATCGATCTTGCCGCCGGTGTCGTTCCAGATCTCCTCGGCAGTTGTTCTCCTGTGTATCTCCGGATTGGCGGGGTTGTTGAACTGCTGCGGGATGAAGCTGTCCGGGGTCTCCGCCGCCAGTTCGTCGGCCCTGTCGATTGCGCCTTTCATCCCTTTCGCGCCCTCGGTCAGAACCACCTCGGCGCCGAGGGTGTCGAGAAGATGGCGGCGCTCGATGCTCATCGTGTCCGGCATGGTCAGGATGAGCCTGTAGCCCTTGGCCGCCGCGACAAAGGCCAGGGCGATGCCCGTGTTGCCGCTCGTGGGCTCGATTAT
>CAZKYN010000158.1:0-8203 GCA_964556675.1 uncultured Syntrophaceae bacterium | reverse complement strand
ATCCCGCGCCTGTTGCGCGGACGATTTCTTCAGCGCTCAATACCGGTCCCACTCAGGCCCCCGCCTCCCGGACAGCCCCTGCGTTTCCGGGCCGGCCGCCTTTGCCGAGCTCATTGAGGGCATCCCTGCCCGCTTCCCTGTCATCGAATGCAACCGTTTTACTTCCCAGTATCTGGTATGTCTCATGGCCCTTGCCGGCGATGAGGACAATATCTCCGGGCCGCGACAGCCCGACGGCTTTCACAATCGCCGCCCGGCGGTCAGGAATGACCGCGTACCCTTTCCGGCCGATTTCCAGGACATCTGCTGCTTCGAGTCTTTGGGCATTGGAGCCCACCCCCGCCTCGATCTGCCGGATTATCTCCAGCGGGTCTTCCGAGCGGGGGTTATCCGAAGTTATGATCGTGAAATCGCTCAGCCTCGTCGCAATGCCGCCCATGAGGGGCCGTTTCAGCCGGTCCCTGTCCCCGCCGCATCCGAAGACTGTTACGATCCGGCGCTTTTTGAATTCAGCCAGGTTCTGCAGGACCTTCTCCAAAGCGTCCGGCTTGTGGGCGTAATCGACGAATACGGCCGGCTCGCCGGGGAGGCTTACCTGCTCAAGTCTTCCGGGGATCTTTTCAACCGCTGCGATTCCAGCCTGGATCATGAATTCCGGCACCTGGAGGCAATCGGCGGCCGCGGCCGCCGCGAGGATGTTGTAAAGGTTATATTTCCCGATCAGGGGCGAGCGGACGAAGAATTCGCCATAAGGCACTGATATGGATGCCCGCGAGCCTTCAATGCCCAGCAGGCTGTGGTTTGCCGTATAATCCGCTTCCTTCTCCATCGCGAAACCCAACGCGCCTTCCCTGTACTCATCAAAGAGCCTTTGGCCCCAGGGGTCGTCAATGTTGATAACCATGTTGGGCCGCAGTCTCTTGGGGCTGTCCTTCAGCAGCTCAAAGAGTTTGCGTTTTGCGGCAAAATACTCGTCCATTCCCCTGTGGTAATCGAGGTGCTCGGGGGAAAGGTTGGTAAAAACGCCGAGATCGAAAGAGCAGTCGTCAACCCTGCCCAGGTCGAGGGCGTGCGAGGAGACTTCCATGATGACGTGGTTGACCCCCGCATCGGCCATCTCACGCAGGATCCTCTGCAGATCCAGGGACTCGGGAGTGGTGTTGGGGGCGGGGAAGACATTTCCGCCGTAGCGGTAATTTATGGTGCCCAGCACCCCCACGCGGGAACCTGCAGCCCGGAAGATGGATTCGAGCAGGTACGAGGTGGTCGTCTTGCCGCTGGTGCCGGTGATGGCGATCGTGCATAGCTCGCGCGAGGGGTCCCGGAAGAAATTCTTCGCGATCGCTCCCAGAGCCCTGCGGCTGTCCGCAACCTGGACACAGACGGCGGATACAGGGCCGATATCCCGCTCGCAAATAATGAAGGCCGCGCCGTTGGCGACGGCCTGACCCACGAAATCGTGCCCGTCAAATTTCAAACCTTTGACCGCAACAAAAAGTGAATTGTCCCCGCATTTGCGCGAATCATAACAGACTGAGGCGGCTCCCCCGGTGAAGTCCCCCGTGATTTTTATTATTTCAACTCCGTTTAATAATTCCCTGATGTCCATTGCTTGCTCGTTGCGGGCCGGATAGAGCCGGCTCACCTTTCAAATGAAACCTTGCACGCCGGGTTTTCTCCCAGGGCCGCGCCCGGCGCCGGCGACTGGGAAACAGCCCAGCCGCTGCCCTCGACTTTCAATTCTATCCCCCGCTCCCGGGCTAGGCTGACAGCTTTTTTCATGGTCAGGCCGCGGAAGTCGGGCATAATCGTCCTGGAAGTCTCGACCACGCCGGCGCTCTGGGCCGCCGAAACCAGCCTGATGCCCGTCTCGGGGACAAGCTGCCGCTCCTCGATAATCGGGTTCTCGCCGATGCTGCGCTCATAACGCCTGAGGATCTGCTCGCTGATATTGCGGAATACCGGCGCCGCCGCCACGCCTCCCCACTTGTCCCTTTTCGGCTCGTCAATCATGACGAAGAGGACCACCTTGGGATTGTCGGCGGGGAAGAATCCCATGAAGGAGGTCCTGACCCTCTCCGTGGAGTACCTGTGGGCGGCGAAATCGAATTTCTGGGATGTACCGGTTTTGCCGGCAACCGGGATATTTTCTATTTTTGCCCGCTTCCCGGTCCCGTCCGGCGCCCCGACCACGTCGGTCAGGACGGAGGCCATGGTTGCCGCAGTCTGATTCGATATTACCCGGCGCACGACAGTAGGGGGGAATTCCTTGACCAGATTGCCCTCCGCATCAGTGAAACCCCTGACCAGATAGGGCTTCATCAGCAAGCCTCCATTTGCGATGGACGCGAGGGCGGTAGTAATCTGGATGGCTGTAACAGAGATGCCCTGCCCGAAGGCAATGGCGGAGGCGTCAACCGTTGTCCACTGGCCGCAGTGCCTGAGGATGCCGGAGGCCTCGCCGGGCAGGTCGATGCCGGTCTTCGAGCCGAAACCGAAATCCGTAATGTATTTATAAAACTTTTCCTTCCCGAGCTTCTGGCTTATCTTTATCGATCCGATATTGCTCGAATATTTAAGAACCTCCCTGAAGGTAAGACTACCGTATTTGTGCCTCTGCGCCTCGTGGAAAACCCGGTTGGCGACTGCATAACTGCCGTTTTCGCAATTGAAGCGATCAGTTTCCCTGACAACTCCCTCTTCGAGCGCGGCGGCCGCAACGAAAGGCTTAAAGGTTGAGCCAGGGTCAAAACTGTCCGCCACAGCCCGGTTCTTTTTACTCTCGGCGCTCGTCTTGTGGAATGTATTGGGGTTGAAACCCGGTTCCTGAGACATGGCCAGAATGGCCCCCGTCCTGGGGTCCATCGCGACAGCTATCCCGCCTTTAGCCCCCGTTCTCTGGACAGCCTCGTTCAGCTGAGAGTCCACAAGATATTGGATTCGGCTGTCTATTGTCAACAATATATTGTAGCCTTTGTCCTTCTTTTTGGCCGTCAGGCTCTCCTGCATAAAAAGGGCATTGCCCTTGGCGTCGCGGGCCCAGACCATCTCCTCGGGTTTCCTTTTCAGGAGATTGTCATACCTGAGCTCAAGGCCCTCAAGACCGTTGGAATCGACGCCGACAAACCCGATCAGCGGGCCGGCCAGCATCTTGTTGGGATAAACCCGTTTCGGCTCCTTGATCAGATAAATGCCTTCCGTTTTCAGGTTTTTGACGGCGGCGGCCTGCTCGGGAGTTACAAGTCGGGATATCCAGCAGAAATGCTTGGCGTTTTTCATGCGGGACAGTATTTGTCCCCTGGTCTCGGGAAAGATGGCTTCAAGCGCGGAAGCGGCCTTTGCCTGGTCCGCGATCCGGGGGGGCTCGGCGCAGACCGAGTCCATCATGATGCTCGCCGCGAGCTTCTCTCCGTTGCAGTCGAGGATGAGGCCCCTTTCGGGCTGCAGCTGCAGGCTCTTGATGTGCTGCTTGCGGGCGAGGGTTTTTAGGTCCCGGCTGGAGACTATCTGGAGGTGGAAGGCCTCGTAAAGCAGGACACCGAACAGGAGGACAAACACGAACATGAACGAAATTATTCGTATTTTAAGCCATTTTCCTTTTTTTCTGCTCATGTGAATGTGTCTCAATTTAAATCAGCCGACTATTTTATTGATAAAGGCCCGTTTTTATGGATCTGGGCTCCTGGCGTATTCCGCACTGAGCAGATGGAAAAGTACCGGTCTATCCTTTTTAAGCTGCGGGCCTTTTCGGCCCCGGTCCAGTCCTTATTTCAGGAGGATGACCTGCTCTTTATCCGGATGATTCATTCCCAGCTTGCCCCGCGCAATCGATTCGATCCTTTGCGGGGATTTGAGCATGGAAACCTCCACTTTAAGCTTGTTGTTCTCCTCAAGGAGGGCCTCCTTGGCCTTGATCTCCCGGGCGATCCTGTATTTCAGCTCCGTTATGTGCATGTGAGACCAGGTGTAGATCAGGACTGTCAGGAGCAGCACGAGGAAGGCGGGGATGAGGACCGAATACTTGACCCTGCTTTCCTTGCCTTCCGAGAGCGAGCCCGACCTGGAATCAATCCATTCATAGCCCTTGTCGAGAATGTCCTCGATCATGCCCGAGCCGATCTCCCCCCCTCTCGGCTTGTTCCAGCCGAGAGAGGCCGGCGGTTTAGACCGGCGGTAATCTTTCATTTCCTCACCTGATCCTCTCGACCGTCCTGAGCCTGGCGCTCCTGGCGCGCGGGTTCGCTGCAATTTCCGCGGGCCCTGCCTTGACCGCCTTGCGCGTTATCAGCCTGGCCCGGCCCTGTTTGCCGCAGGTGCAGAACGGGAAATCGGGAGGGCACGTGCAGCCTTTCTCCCAGGAGCGGAAATAATCTTTCACCATCCTGTCCTCCAGGGAATGAAACGAAATAACCGAAAAACGGCCGCCCGTCTCCAGCAGTTCAAAACCGTCAAGCAGCCCCTTCTCAAGATTTCCAAGCTCATCGTTGACTGCTATCCGCAATGCCTGGAAACTGCGCGTTGCCGGATGTATTTTGCCCCGGCGCGCCGCGGCGGGGACTGCCCCCGCTATTATGTCCGCGAGCTCGCCCGTGGTGCGGATCGGGGACTCCTCCCTGCTGCGGGCTATTGCCGCGGCAATCCTGCGGGCCATCCGCTCTTCCCCAAACTCGCGAAAAATCCTCTCCAACTCCTCCGGGTCAAGACCGTTTACAAGGTCGAAAGCAGTTCGCCCTTCGCTCTGGTCAAGCCTCATATCGAGCCGGGCATCGCGGGCGAAGCTGAACCCCCTGCCGGCTGTTTCCAGCTGATGCGAGGAAACCCCCAGGTCAAGCAGGATCCCGTTGACCCTCTTAATCCCGAACCCGGCAAGTATCGAGGCGATCTTGCCGAAGTTCCCCTTGTGCAACATCACACTGGAGCCATAAGGCTCCAGCCTGGAACCGGCCTCTCGGAGCGCTTCAGGGTCGGCGTCGATACCCACCAGGCGCCCACCCGGCATTATTTTTTTTATGATTTCAGCGGCGTGCCCGCCCCCCCCGAGCGTCCCGTCCACATAGATGCCGCCCGGCCTGCAATTAAGCGAGTCAACTGCTTCTTCCAGCAGGACCGGAAGGTGATATAAATCCGTGTCACCGGGCATGGGTTAAATCCCGAGATCGGCGATGGAGTCGCTGAAGTCCTGGCTGCTCGTCCTGCGCAACTCTTCCTCCCAGCGGTCCTTGCTCCAGATCTCGATTGTCCTTACCATGCCGGCCAAAACTATATCCTTGTCCAGGCCCGCATATTCCCTGAGTGCAGGCGGGATAAGCACGCGGCCCTGGCTGTCGACATTGCAATCCATGGCGCCGGACATGAAATCGCGCTGAAAGGCCCTCACCTCTTTTTTCAGGAGCGATTGCCGGCTGATCTTCTCTTCGAGGTTTTTCCATTCATCGTATGGGAACGCCAGGAGATAGCCGCTGAAATTCGTGATGACAAGTTTGCCTTCCGACTTCTCGGCTATGGCCTCCCTCAGGCGGGACGGCAGAATTATCCTGCCCTTATCGTCGATAGTATGGTAATAGCGCCCCCGGAATGCGGTCACGACCCCTCCACAATAATCCACTTTGCTCCACTTTGAATGGACTATAGAGGAGGTAATTTTTGTTTGTCAAGCAAAAATTGCTATTCTTTATCCTGTGTTAGCCGAAATTTTGCGACTGCGGTGTTGTGATGGGCCAAAGTTGCAGAAAACTGGTGGGAACCGTCGTTTTTGGAGACGAAATAAAGGTAGTTCACGGGGGCCGGATTCACTGCCGCCACTATGGAATCAAGCCCGGGATTGGCTATCGGTCCGGGAGGCAGGCCGTAGATGACGTAAGTATTATAGGGGTTCTTTTTGCTGCGCAGATGGGATTTCAGGATCACCCCGTTATAATCCTTTACGGCATAAATCGCTGTCGGGTCGCACTGCAGGCGCATCCTTTTTTTCAAACGGTTGTGGAACACGGCCGAGACAAGCGGTTTTTCCTCTTTGATCCCGGCCTCTTTCTCGATCAGAGAGGCCAGCGTTATCATCTTGTGCAGGTCGAGCCCGACCCTGTGGGCTTGCTCTACCAGATCGGGAGTGACCTTTCTCCAGAACTCGTTGACCATGAGGGTCAGGATCTCTTTTTCGCTCATCCTCCTGGTGAGGTTGTATGTTTCCGGGAAAAGATAGCCTTCTGCAGTCGCGCCGGGGATCTTAAGGCTGGACAGCAGCTCGCGATCGGCCGCCGCAGCCAGGAACTTTTTCCCATTCGGCACTTTGGCTTCGACAATGGCATCGGCTATCTGGCTCATCGTGAAGCCTTCCGGGACCACGACAACATGTCCAACGACCTCCCCCCGGACGAGCTTGTCAAGAATGACGGTGGCCGGCATGGAACTGTTGAATTCGTATTCTCCCGCCTTGATTCTGCCGGAAAGGCCCCTGAGGCGAGCCATAATCGTGAACGCCGTGGAGCTTCTGATGAGTCTGGAATCCTTCAGCATTTTCGCGATCTGGGACAGGCTCGCGCCTTTTTGAATTTCAATCTCTTCAACTCTTGCGCTCTGGTCCATGGGCGTCCTGACCAGCAGGATGCAAAAAGCTAATCCGAATGCCAGAATTGTGAGTAAAACAGGCAATCTGCGTTTCAGGTTTTTCATTGGCTGTGTTCCGATTTCCGCTTACAGGCTCTCGCCACGGCCGCGTCCGGCGTGGAGGGAATTGAGATAGCTCTGGAGGATTATTCCTGCTGCGATTTTATCGACCATTTTCCTTCTCTTCCTGCTTTTTATTCCCGCGCTGATCATCAGCTCGTCGGCTTCCCAAGTGGATAGGGCCTCGTCCCAGAGGATTACAGGAACCGACAGGCGCTCCTTGAGGGCCGCCGCGAACCTTTCTACCTTCTCGCACTGAATGCCCCTTGTCCCGTCCAGACGCAGGGGGAGCCCGAGCACTATCTGATCGACACGGTTCTCGCGGATCACATTCTCCAGGGCGCCGAGGTCCCGTTCAAGGCCTTTCCTCTCTAACACGGCGAGCGGGCGAGCTGTTATGCCGAGTTCATCCGAAATTGCCAGGCCCATCCTTTTGCTGCCGTAATCGATACCCAAAATCTTCATGAAAAGCATTTATCACGCCGGATTTGCGATTGCCAAATCATTTCTCCCGTGAAAGGCGCCTCTTCAAGGTATTTTACATTGTTAAATCAAGGGGATTTTGTTATTTTCCCCTACTGATTTTCAGTGCGGCCGATCACAGCCGGCAGTTTTACTTCAATGCTGTTCCTTTCAAAGGGAGTCGCATGGTGCGGCTTGAGGCACAATGCAATGGACGGCATTTTTCAACAGACGGAAAGGACAATGCGTCATCTCATACTCGGCACGGCGGGACACGTCGACCATGGAAAAACCGCGCTCGTAAAGGCCCTGACCGGAGTCGATACCGACAGGCTCAAAGAGGAAAAGGAGCGCGGCATCACCATAGAACTCGGGTTTGCCGCCCTTACTCTTCCGAACGGCCTGAGGCTGGGGATAATAGACGTCCCGGGGCATGAGAAGTTCGTAAAGAACATGGTCGCGGGGGCGGGCGGGATAGATATCGTGGCCCTGATCATTGCGGCGGATGAAGGCGTCATGCCGCAGACGCGGGAGCACCTGGAGATCTGCAGCCTGCTCGGCATCAGGTTCGGACTGGTGGCCCTTACCAAGACGGACATGGTCGACGGCGAATGGCTGTCCCTGGTCAGGGAGGATATCCGCGAATTCCTGAAAGGCACCTTCCTGGAGGGGGCGCCGATCATCCCTGTATCGGCGGTAAAGAACCAGGGAATCGATGATTTCGTTTCCGCTCTCGAGCAGGTCGCCGGGAAAGTGGTGGAAGAGCCCGACCCCGGCATTTTCCGGCTGCCCATCGACAGGGTTTTTACAATCAAGGGTTTTGGGACGGTGGTCACCGGCACGATTATATCCGGCCGGGTCGCGGTGGGGGACAACATCGAAATCATGCCGGCCCGGGTTCCCGCGAAGGTCCGCGGCATCCAGGTGCACAACGAGGCTGCCGGCGAGGCCGAGTCCGGGCAGAGGACCGCTGTCAATATCCAGGGCGTGGAGAAGGAAATAATCGAGCGGGGCAATGTACTTGCTCACCAGGGCAAATTTGAGCCGTCGCTGAGAATGGATGTCGCGCTCGAATACC
>CAZKYN010000157.1:0-8205 GCA_964556675.1 uncultured Syntrophaceae bacterium | reverse complement strand
AGAAATCGGTGAAGAACTTGAAAGCCGGGGGCAGCACAAGGAAATAGCAGAAGGAGACGCCGCCCGCAAAGAGCATCGTTGCCACGACGACGAACGGAAGGACATATTTTTTTTCGGACTGGTAAAGCCCGGGAGAAACAAACTTCCAGATCTGGAAGAGCACGTAGGGGCTGACCAGCATGAGCCCCGCAACAAACGATATCTTCAGGTAATTGAAAAAAGCCTCGGGCAGGCTCGTGTAAATCATATAGCTGTTCTTCGGCAGGGCCGTGGACAGGGGATATGTCAGGATATTGAAGAGCTGCTCCTTGAAATTATAGCACACGCCCATCCCGACGCCGACCGCGATAAGGCTCCGCACGAGCCGCTTACGGAGTTCCTCAAGGTGCGATGTTATTGGCATTTTTGCTTCGTTGCTGTCGTCTGTCATCAGGTTTTCCCGGCCCGGTCACTTTTCGGAATGGGGCTTTGGGGGTTGCGAAACAGGTGAATGGCTGTCTCCGGCGGCTTTGTCCTCCTTTTCGGCCGGTTCGAACTTCTGTCCCTTTTTTGCCTCTTTCGCCTCTTTTTCCTCGTCGAGGTAACTGTTCTTGAAAAGGAGGGAGTCCTTCATTTCGTTGACGTCGTTGCGGACCTCGTCGATCTTGAGCTCTTCCTTGACGTTGTTCATGGCGCGCTTGAATTCGGCAAGGCCCTTGCCCAGGGCGTTGGCAACCTCGGGCAGCCTCTTGGGGCCGATAACGAGGATAGCCACGATGAGGATCACTATTATTTCGGGCATGCCTATGTTGAACAAATGTCCTCCTTGTGAGAAGCCGGGTCTCCGGCGCGCCTTCCGTCTGACGTGCCGGGCAATATATACGGTTTCAGGCGATTGTCAAATCTTTTCATAAATGGTCTAATTCGGCTAAAACCTTTGCTTTTCAGGCGATTGTATGATAGAAAAATTCAATTTTCCAGAGCAAAAAAAGTGCCGTAAAAAGCAGAGGAAAATCCAGCCGGGGGAAGAAAAGTGCCTACTGCCATAGTCAAGGACTACAGGTACCTTAATCACAAGACAAGCTCTTTCCACCCTGAATCACCCAAGCGGCTCGAGGCCATCTACAAGATGCTGGAAGGCCCCGATATGAAGGGCAAATTCGCCCTCGTGGAGCCGCGTCTCGCCGAAAGGGGCGAAATAGAGATGGTCCACACGCCCCATTATGTCACAGAGGTGGAAAATACGGCGGGATCTCCCCACTGCTACCTCGACCCGGATACAGAGACCTCCCCCGAATCCTACGAGACTGCGAGATTGGCCGTGGGCGGACTGTGCAACGCGATCGACGCCGTCGTCGAAGGCAGGGCGGACAATGCCTTCGCATTCATCAGGCCTCCCGGCCATCATGCCGAGTCTGACAGGGCCGCGGGCTTCTGCCTGTTCAACAACGTCGCGATCGGCGCCATGCACGCCATCAGGAAATTCAACATGGAAAGGATACTGATCGTCGACTGGGACCTTCACCACGGCAACGGGACCCAGCATTCCTTCTATGACGACCCGCGGGTGATTTATTTTTCCACCCACCAGTACCCCTACTACCCGGGGACGGGCAGCGTCCAGGAGACCGGCAGGGGCAAGGGCGCGGGGTACACGATTAATGTCCCTTTGCGGACAGGCCCCGGCGACAACGAATTTGTAAGGATCTTCCTGGAAATCCTCAGGCCGATAGCCCTTGAGTACAAGCCGCAGCTGGTCCTGCTCTCCGCCGGGTTCGACATTTATTTCCAGGACCCGCTCGGCGGGATGAAGGTGACCCCCAGGGGTTTTGCCTGCCTGGCCCGCATCCTGCTGGACATTGCGGAAACATGCTGCGGGGGAAGGTTTGCGGTCACCCTCGAAGGCGGGTACCATATCGGCGGGCTTACTTCTTCCGCCAAGATGGTCCTCAATGAGATGTGCGGGGAGACCAGGGTGCCCGGCGATGACATAGTCCGGATGGCCGTGGAGGCGAACCCTTCAATTGAAGCGATTATCAAAAGCGTAATCGCCCAGGCCGGCCCTTACTGGAAGACGCTGAAATAGAATATAAGTATTACCCTTTTGGATAAAGGGTGGATTAAAATCTGATTTCAAAAAAAGTGAAAGTGAAAAGGCAGGGGGTGCCGCCCGGTCTTTTTACATTTCACTTTTTACTTTTCATTTACCGGAGGAAGATTTGAAGATCACAAAAGAACAAGTGGAATATGTGGCCCATCTTGCCAGGCTTGAATTCTCCGAGCAGGAAAAGGGGAAATTCACCTCCCAGCTCAATGATATTCTGCTGTACATGGACAAGCTCAACGAAATAGACACAACAGGCGTTACCCCTGAGACCCACGCCATTTCGCTCAACAACGCCTTCCGCGAAGATGCTGTCAAGCCTTCGCTAGGACCCGAGAAATCGCTGGCCAACGCCCCGGATGCGAAAGGCACTTTTTTCCGGGTGCCCAAGGTCATCGAGTAGGAGGTCGCCCGTGAAACTCAACGAACTTACTATCCATGAGCTCCAGGAACTCCTGCGCGACGGCATTACCACTTCAGCGGAAGTGACCAGCGCCGTTTTCGAGCGCGTCGCCGCAGTTGAAGACAGGATCCATTCCTATATCACCCTGCTGAAAGATAACGCCATGAGGCAGGCCGAAGAGGCCGATAAAAATATTAAAGCCGGCAAGGCCGGCCCGCTCACCGGGATACCGCTCGCCATCAAGGACCTCCTCTGCACGGAAGGCATCCGGACCACCTGCGGCTCCCATATCCTGCATAATTTCGTACCGCCCTACGATGCCACAGTCATAAGGAAGCTCAAGGAAGCCGGGGCGGTCTTCGTCGGCAAGGCCAACATGGACGAATTCGCCATGGGCTCGTCGACGGAAACGTCGTACTTCGGCGTGACCCGCAACCCCTGGGACCTCGAGAGGATCCCCGGAGGCTCGAGCGGCGGCTCGGCATCGGCCGTCGCGGCGGACGAGTGCATCGCCTCCCTCGGCTCGGACACGGGCGGCTCCATCCGCCAGCCCGCGGCCCTGTGCGGCATAGTGGGACTCAAGCCGACCTACGGGCGCGTCTCGCGCTTCGGGCTCGTCGCATTTGCGTCCTCGCTCGACCAGATCGGGCCTTTTTCCAAGGACGTCGAGGACACGGCCATTATGCTCAACGCGATATCCGGCTACGACCCCAGCGACTCGACTTCCGTCCCCGTGGACGTGCCCGATTACCGGTCGTTTGTGGGCAAACCTGTTGAAGGCTGGACAATCGGCATCCCGAAGGAATATTTCGTGGAAGGCATCGACCCCGAGGTCGAGGAAGCTGTCCGCAAAGCCGTTTCCGAATTCGAGGCGATGGGGGCGAAGACCCTGCCGATCTCGCTGCCCCACACCGAATACTGCCTGGCCGTCTACTACATAGTCGCCCCGGCGGAGGCCAGCTCGAACCTGGCCCGCTACGACGGGGTCAAGTACGGCTATCGCGCAAAAGACCCGCGGGACCTGCTCGACATGTACAAGAAGACCCGCTCGGAAGGGTTCGGCGCGGAGGTAAAGCGCCGCATCATGATCGGCACCTACGCTCTCTCGTCCGGGTACTACGATGCCTATTACAAGAAGGCGTCCCAGGTCCGGGCCCTGATCAAGAAGGACTTCGCCGAGGCCTTCGGGAAATGCGACGTAATCGTGACCCCGACCACGCCGACCGCGGCATTCAAGATCGGGGAGAAGACCGACGACCCGCTGCAGATGTACCTGTCGGACATCTTCACCATATCGACCAACCTCGCGGGAATCCCGGGGATATCGCTGCCCTGCGGTTATACCAGATCCGGTCTGCCTATCGGCCTGCAGATCCAGGCGGGCCATTTCCAGGAAGGCAAGCTTATCCAGGCCGCGGCAGCTTATGAGAAAAACGCAAAATTTGAGAAGAGGAGACCAAATCTCTAATGGAATACGAGGCCGTAATCGGGCTGGAAGTCCATGCCCAGCTTTTGACAGATTCAAAGATATTCTGCTCCTGCTCCACCAAGTTCGGGGCTGCGCCCAACAGCCACACGTGCATGATAGATCTCGGCATGCCGGGCGTCCTGCCGGTGCTCAATAAAAAAGTGGTGGAGTTCACGATCAAGATGGCGCTGGCGACGCACTGCCGGATAAACCGGGAGGACGTCTTCGCGCGAAAAAATTATTTCTACCCCGACCTTCCCAAGGGTTACCAGATATCGCAATACGCCCATCCCCTGGCCGAGTTCGGCTATGTCGACGTCGAACTCGACGGTGCAAAGAAGCGCATCGGCATCACCCGCATCCATATGGAAGAGGACGCCGGGAAACTCATCCACGACGAGTTCACCCCCTCGAGCTTCGTCGACCTGAACCGCACGGGCGTGCCGCTGATCGAAATAGTCAGCGAACCCGATATGCGCAGCCCGGAAGAGGCCGCCGCGTACCTGCGCCGGCTCCATGAAATCCTCGTCTATCTCGAGATTTGCGACGGCAACATGGAGGAAGGGAGCTTCCGGTGCGACGCCAACGTTTCGATCCGCCCCAGGGGGACCGAGAAATTCGGGACCCGGACCGAGCTCAAAAACATGAATTCCTTCCGCAACGTGCAGCGCGCCCTCGAATACGAGATCAAGCGCCAGCAATACGTGATCGAAGGCGGCGGCGAGGTCGTCCAGGAGACGCGCCTTTGGGACGATTCCGCCGGCCAGACCAACTCAATGCGCGGCAAAGAGGAGGCGCACGATTACCGCTACTTCCCCGACCCCGACCTGGTGCCGGTCATCATCGACGAGGCCTGGATCGAGGAGGTCCGCAGGACCCTTCCCGAGCTGCCGCTGCAGAAGCGCGAACGCTTCGTGAGCGAGTACGGGATCCCCGCGTACGACGCCGGGGTGCTCACCTCCACAAAGGCTCTTGCCGAATACTACGAAAAGACCGTACAGCTGACGAAAAAGCCCAAGGTCGCCAGCAACTGGGTCATGGGCGATTTCCTGCGCTTTCTCAACGAGGAGAGGCGCGACATTAAAGATTCGCCCGTCTCCCCGGAAGCGCTCGCGGAGATGATCAACCTCATCGAGGACGGGACAATCAGCGGCAAGATTGCTAAAGAGGTATTTGAGGACATGTACCGCAGCGGCAAGCGAGCCCCCGACATAATCAAAGAAAAGGGGCTCGTGCAGATAACCGACACGGCCGCCCTGGAAAAGGCGATAGATGATGTGATCGCGGCGAACCAGGAGAACCTGGCCCGATACAGGGCCGGCAAGGACAAGCTTTTCGGGTTTTTCGTGGGCCAGGTCATGAAAGTTACCCAGGGGAAGGCCAACCCGAACCTCGTCAATGAACTGCTCAAGAAAAAGCTGGCCGGGTAAATGATCCGCACCGTTTTCTGGGAAAACGACTCTGTCCGGATGATCGATCAGAGGGCCCTGCCGCACGCGGAAAAAATCCTGAGCTTCAAAGATTACCGGAAAGTGGCCGACGCGATCCGGGACCTCACGGTCCGGGGGGCGCCGGCCATCGGTGTCGCCGCGGCTCTGGGGATCGCTCTCGGCGCCCTGAAGAGCACCGCCAGGACCAAGACACAGCTCAAGGCCGATTTTGCCCGCATCTGCGGGGAGTTCGCCCGCACCCGCCCGACCGCTCGCAACCTGTTCTGGGCTATAGAGCGAATGAAAAAACATTTTTCCGGACTGCTGGCCGATAAAGAAATTGATCCGGCGGCGCTGCGCTGGGGGCTTGTCGAAGAGGCCGTCCGGATCGGGGAGGAAGACATCGAAGCGAACCGCCGCATGGGCCGGTTCGGAAAAAGATTTGTGCCGAAAGGCGAGGGCGTCCTGACCCACTGCAACGCGGGGGCGCTGGCGACGGCCGGCTACGGGACGGCTCTCGGCGTCCTGAGAGCGGCCTGGGAATCCGGCAAGAGGTTCCATGTCTACGTGGACGAGACGAGGCCCGTCCTGCAGGGGGCGAGGCTCACCTGCTGGGAGCTGATGCAGGAGAAGATACCCGCCACCCTGATCACCGACAATATGGCAGGGTACCTCATGAGCCGGGGCCTGATTAAGGCGGTATTCGTCGGTGCGGACAGGATCGCCGCCAACGGTGACGCGGCCAACAAGATAGGTACGTACACGGTGGCCGTGCTGGCGAAGGAAAACAGGGTGCCCTTCTACGTAGCGGCACCTTTTTCGACGGTTGACCTCAGCCTGCGATCGGGCAAAGATATCCCTATTGAGCTGAGGCCGGAAGAGGAAGTGACCGGCTTGAACAAGTCCAGGACCGCGCCAGCGGGCGTGGGCGTATTCAACCCCGCCTTCGACGTGACCCCCAGCCGGTATATAAAGGCAATCATAACGGACCGCGGGGTCGCGAGGCCTCCTTTTTCCAGCTCTCTGAAAAAACTTTCTCCGGGTTGATCAATGACTGCGAAATATAAAAAGCTTTTTCTTTTTGATTTCGACGGGGTCATCGTGGATTCCCTGGATCTTTACGAGCAGGCGGTGAATTTCTGCCTCGAAAAGGCGGGGTCCAGGCCCCTGCGCAGCCGGGAGGAGTTCCTGTCGCTTTTCGACAATAATTTCTACGAGGCCATGGCCGAACGGGACATCGACCTGGCCGCCTTCACATCAGCATCGGCGGAAATCGCCCCGAGCCTCGATTATACAAAGGTTAAACCGAAACGCGAACTTTGGCCGGTCCTGGAAAAACTCCAGACAAACAACGGCAACGGCCTGTTCATAATTTCCTCCAACTCGAAATTCGCGATCAAGTTAATGCTCGCCATCCATGGCCTGGACCATTTTTTCAGAAAGGTCCTGGGCTACGAATTCATGTTCAGCAAGTCGGAAAAAATCATCCATGCCGTCGGTGAGTTCGGGACGACGCGGGAAAACGCATATTACATATGCGATACTTGCGGGGACGTGAAAGAGGCCAGGGACGCAGGCGTCAAGACCGTCGCGGTGACCTGGGGCTGGCACCCGCGGGAGCGTCTCGCGCTGGCCGGCCCGGATTTCCTGATCGACTCACCTGAAGAACTGCTGGGGATATAGACCGGGTCGGCAAACACACGCCTTCTGCTTCCCTGGCGGGTTCCGAAAAGAACTAATTGTAAAGCGAAGAAGAATTTCCCGACCAGAATTTTTATTCGGAAATTGGGAGGAAGGTATCGACTATACCTGCGCAGTGATGGGTTCTTTACATAAGAAACATTTCAACTTGAAATGAGAAGAGCGAGGATGAGGATTTTGTAAATTCGCAGGTCAATTCTCGCTTAATGTGTCGGATATTTTTACAAAATATGATCTCTATTATTCTGCTATTTTGTAAAAGCTTTGTTATTATCACAGCTTATTTTGTTGGCACAGGAATTGCGTAAAAGTTGACAGATATAATTATACTGAAATTCCAAGGAGAAACGAGAGATGAAACGAAAGCTTTTTCTAATCCTGGCACTTCTGTTCATGTTGACTTTCAGCACAACGGCTTTTGCAGGGTATATCTATGTAGGGAGTTGGGAAATTAATGATGGCTCTGATTGGCATGATCAGCCATTGGCATACTCCGGCGTACAGGCCGCGGCCCTTCTTTTTGGCGGCAGCCCGGACGATTATGCCATATCTACTGTCGGGACAGACCCTCTCACCATAGACCATAGCGCCTGGTACAGTGTTCTTGGCTACGGCGGACCCCACAACGGAGCCTTTCTCTTTGACGAGGATTATCTGTCCACGAATTCAAGTCAGGCCCCCGGTTACTACTACAGCGGTGTGTCGTATAGACATGAAGATATCACCGAATCCGCATCCGCGTATGTTAGTGATAACGCGGACTCTGGAAACCGAAACTATGCTTTCAGAATAACGGGTGTCCCTGAACCAACTACAATGCTTCTCCTTGGATTGGGCCTTGTAGGAATTGCGGGCTTCAGGAAGAGAGCAAAATAATTTCTGAATTCACAAAAGAAAAGGCAGGGTCTATTGGCTCTGCCTTTTTTCTTTTCAGACACCGGTTGTAAATCCTCATTTGCCTTTGATCCAAATTTTACACTTCAGGAAAGAGGCTTTATGCCGGGTTGACTTTCTTTGAAATGAGGGATAAAGAAAACCAAATTTTCGGACCCCAGTAACGGAACACGGTGCAAATCCGTGGCGGTCCCGCCGCTGTATCCGGGGACAAGAGCCATCTTAT
>CAZKYN010000156.1:0-8221 GCA_964556675.1 uncultured Syntrophaceae bacterium | reverse complement strand
GAAAAGATGTGGGACAAGATCATTCCGGGCAAGCTGAAAAAGTATTATGAGGAAGTCTGCCTGACGGAACAGAAGTTCATAAAGGACCAGAATATCACGGTCGGCGCCCTCGTCAATAATCTGATCGCCAAGACCGGCGAAAACATCAAAATCCGCAGGTTCGCCAGGTTCCAGCTTGGCGAGGAACTGAAGTAGTCCAAAGCCGGAGCGAATGGCCAAGCCTGTATACACCAGAGTGTTGCTCAAGCTCAGCGGGGAAGCCCTGCTGGGCAGGAGTTCCCATGGCATCGACTACGATGTCCTGGGCCGGATATCTTCGGAAATCGCCGAAGTTTCCCGTATGGGGACCCAGGTGGGGGTAGTTATAGGCGGCGGCAACTTTTTCCGCGGTGTGCAGGGCGAGAGCGCCGCTGGAATTGAGAGGACGACCGGGGACTACATGGGTATGCTGGCAACGGTGATCAACAGCCTTGCCCTGCAAAGCGCTCTGGAGAAACTCAACGTTTTCACCCGCGTCATGTCCGCAATTGAAATGAGAGAGGTCGCCGAGCCTTATATCAGGCGCAGGGCGGTCCGCCATCTGGAAAAGGGCAGGGTCGTGATTTTCGCAGCCGGGACCGGAAACCCATATTTCACAACCGATACGGCTGCCTGCCTAAGGGCTCTGGAGATCCAGGCCGACGTCATTATGAAGGCCACCAAGGTGGACGGAGTCTACGACAGCGACCCGGTCCTCAACAAAGATGCGAGGCTGTTTAAAACCATCAGTTACATTGAAGTGTTGTCAAATAATCTTAAAGTGATGGATTCAACAGCGATCAGCCTATGCAAGGACAACAGGCTCAAATTGATAGTCTTCAATCTGGAAAAGAAGGGCAATATCAAGAACGTTATCTGCGGCAAGCGGATCGGGACCGTGGTGGAGGGAGGAAAATGAAGGAAAAGATTTTCAAGGATCTGAAAGACAACATGGATAAAGACCTTCAGGCGCTCGAAAAGTCTTTTGGCCGGGTCAGGACCGGCAGGGCTTCCCTGTCACTCCTCGACGGCATCAAGGTAGACTATTACGGGACCGCGACACCACTCAACCAGGTGGCCTCCCTCTCAATCCCGGAAAGCCGGCAGATTCTTATATCTCCCTGGGATGCAAGCGTAATCGGCGCCATAGAAAAGGCAATTCAGAAATCGGAGCTTGGCCTGATGCCTAACAGCGATGGGAAACTGATCAGGATAAACATTCCCCCTCTCACGCAGGAGCGGCGAAAGGAACTGGTCAAGGTGGTAAAGAAGATGGCGGAAGAGAGCAAGGTCCGGATACGCAATGAACGGCGCGACGCCAACGAGAAGCTCAAGGCCTTGAAGAAAGACAACAAGATTTCCGAGGACGACCTGTTCGGTTCGCAGACCGACGTCCAGAAGATCACCGACGACTATATCAAGAAGACGGACCAGGTCCTGGCAGCCAAAGAAAAGGAAATAATGGAGATCTGATTTACTGTTGAAAACCGCCCATCTGCTGTGCAGCGCCGGCCTCGCCAATCAACATATTTAAAATCGCTCTCCGGTTTTGCGCTTTGCAGCTGGAAGTTTTTTACAGACTTTTTAATCGTCAATTAAAGATGGGAGCTGTCCGGCTCCCTTTTCTTTTGAAAATGATCCGGCGCTGTGATATTTGAATTCATTACTGAAATGACCGTAATAGACAAAGACAGAATACCCGCCCATATCGCGATCATAATGGACGGAAACGGCCGCTGGGCGAAGCAGCATTCCCTGGGAAGAGTTGCGGGCCACAAAAAGGGCG
The DNA here is from genome assembly GCA_964556675.1 of uncultured Syntrophaceae bacterium. Classification (GTDB taxonomy): domain Bacteria; phylum Desulfobacterota; class Syntrophia; order Syntrophales; family UBA4778; genus JBDKTK01. The sequence goes on along the minus strand of CAZKYN010000156.1, from coordinate 6,417 downwards.
TAGAGGCGGTCCGTGACACCGTCACTTCCTGCCGCGAGATCGGCGTGCGCTATCTCACGCTCTATGCCTTCTCTTCCGAAAACTGGAACCGTCCGAGCCGGGAAGTCAGCGCACTGATGAGGCTCCTGCAAAGGTTTCTCCAGTTTGAACTCAAGACTCTGCAAAAGAACAACATCCGCCTGACGGCGATCGGCGACCTCAAGTCTCTCCCGGAAAGCGTCCTTATGACACTCAACGAGGTAATCGGGATCACCTCCGAAAATTCGGCTATGACGTTGATACTCGCCCTGAGTTACGGTGGGAGGGATGAAATACTTGAAGCGGTAAAGAGGATCGCCGGGGATTCTGCAGCCGGGAAAATCGATGCAGCCTCGCTCACAAAGAAAAACATCTCTGACTACCTGTACACCGAAGGGATACCAGACCCCGACCTGTTGATCCGAACCAGCGGCGAATACCGGATCAGCAATTTCCTTCTGTGGCAGACTGCTTATACAGAGTTCTATTTCACCGACGTGCTGTGGCCGGATTTCCGGAAAGCGCACCTGTTTCAGGCCATAGCGGAATATCAGAAAAGGGAACGCAGGTTCGGCCTGACAAGCGATCAGCTCAGTGGTGACCTGTCATGAGCCCTCATCTGAAAAGATGGGTGACCGGATTGCTTGCAGCCCCGGTCCTGGGGGCAATAGTCTACTTCGGCAACGAGGCCGTATTCTCGGTCCTCGTAATTATCGCCGCTGTCATGGCTTGCCACGAGTACAACAGGACAGCCTTTACAGACGAATACGGCTTTGAACGTGCGCAGTGTCTCGGGGCGGCCCTGCTGATAAACGCAGCAGCGTTTTACAGCAACCCGGAAACCGGCGGCCCGAAACCCATTGCGGCGGCACTTACGCTGGCTTTTATTGCTGTGTTCTGCCTGTTTTTATACCGGTGCCGGGCGGGAGCCATCAATCTTGACCCATTGCGGAAGACGGCCTTTTCGCTTTTTTACCCCTCGGTCCTCATCGCCCATTTCATCCTGCTGAGAAAAATGGATAACGGGGTTTTCCTGGTTTTTCTCGTATTTATCATTGCATTCGCAGGCGATATCGCCGCATTTTATACAGGTCGCAATTTAGGCAAACGGAGACTCCTGCCCAATGTGAGCGCCGGAAAAACGATCGAAGGCTCACTTGGGTCGATAGGAGGCAGCATTGCCGCCGCCCTGGCATTCAGGCATTTTTTTCTGGATATTTCCGTGCCCCACACGGTCGTTATGACATTTGCTGCGAACATACTGGGACAGGCAGGCGACCTTTGCGAGTCCACCCTTAAGCGATCTTCGGGAATGAAGGATTCCGGGGCGATCCTTCCCGGTCACGGGGGCATCCTGGACAGGATCGACAGCCTGCTGTTCATAGGCCCCTTTGTTTATTATTACGTAAGCTATTTTGCCGTATGAAAAGAATCGCCGTCCTTGGATCAACAGGATCAATAGGCGTCAACGCCCTCAAGGTCATCGGGGCCCGCCCGGAAGACTTTGAAATCGTGGCCCTTGCCGCCGGCAGGAATATCGACCTGCTTGCGTCCCAGATAGAAAGGTTCAGGCCCGCGGTTGTCTCCGTGATCGATGAAAGTCATGCCGAATTGCTCAGGGGCAAGGTGGGCCGGAACGAAGCCCGGATAGTCTGGGGAGAATCGGGTTATGCAGAAGCGGCTTCGATCGACAAGGCTGACACGGTTGTGTCCTCAATGGTCGGAGCTGCCGGCCTTCTGCCCACCCTTGCGGCAATTGAAGCGGGCAAGGACATAGCCCTGGCGAACAAGGAGACCCTGGTCATGGCGGGCGAGCTTGTCACGCGAAAGGCGGCGGAAAACAAAGTGAGGCTGCTTCCGGTCGACAGCGAGCACAGCGCCATATTTCAGTGCATCAACGGGGAGCGCCGGGAACGTATACGCAAGATAATCCTGACCGCCTCCGGGGGCCCCTTCCTGCGCACACCAAGGGAAGCCCTGTCCCGTGTCACAGTTGCCGACGCCCTGAAACACCCGAACTGGTCAATGGGGAAGAAGATCACGATCGACTCTGCTTCCATGATGAACAAAGGCCTGGAAGTGATTGAGGCGAAATGGCTCTTCGGGGTAGAACCGGAGAGAATAGAAATAGTGGTACATCCACAGAGCATCATCCATTCCATGGTCGAGTTCGTCGACTGCTCGATAATAGCCCAGCTTGGTATCCCGGACATGCGCATTCCCATCGCGTATGCCCTCTCGTATCCTGACAGGCTTCCTGAAAAGGAACTCGGGCTGGACATTTTCAAAAAGGGCGCCCTGGAGTTCATCCCCCCCGACCGGCAAAAATTTCCCTGCCTGAATCTGGCCTATGAGGCGGCCCGGATTGGTGGTACAATGACAGCGGTTTTGAACGGCGCCAACGAAATAGCAGTCGAGGCGTTCCTGGGCGGCAGGCTGGGTTTCACGCAAATTCCCGAAGTGATCGGGGACACCATGGGCCTGCACGAAATAAGACAGATCGAAGAGGTAGCCGATGTGATCGCGGCTGACGTCTGGGCAAGAAGGACGGCTTCCGATTTGATAGAAAAGAGAAACCAGTAATGATCGGAACAAATATAATATCGGTTATCGTCCTGCTCGGGGTCCTCGTGTTTGTCCACGAGCTGGGGCATTTTCTGTTCGCAAAATGGTTCGGGGTTGGGGTCCTGAAGTTCTCGCTGGGATTCGGCCCCAAACTTATCGGCAGGAAATGGGGCGAGACCCAATATCTCATTTCAGCTATTCCCCTGGGCGGATACGTCAAAATGCTTGGTGAATCGGGAACGGACACCGTGCAGGAGGAGGACATGAAACGCTCCTTCTCGGCCCAGCGCCCATGGAAAAGGTTCTGTATTGTGTTTGCCGGACCGGCATTCAATTTCCTGTTTGCCGTCCTGGTGGTTGCCATAATTAATATGACGGGAATCCCGACACTGTCGAACATCGTGGGTGGAATCCAGGAAGGCTCCGCGGCGGCAAGCGCCGGCATCGAGGCAGGCGACAGGATCGTGTCGATCGACGGCAAGGATGTGAATTCGTGGCCCGAGATCGCCGAAATCATAGCCGACAGCAATGGCCGGGAGATTCGGCTGAAAATTGAGCGCTCCGGAAAGACCTTCGAGATAGCCGCGGCCGGGCGCATCACCAGGAGCAAGAACCTGTTCGGGGAGGATGTCGACTCATACAAGCTTGGCATCCAGTCGTCCCAGGAGATATTCATTAAGCGGCAGAACCCTGTGATGGCGCTCGCGTCTGGTGTTTCCCAGACGTGGTACATGACGGAACTCACGTTCCTGAGCATAATAAAAATAATCCAGGGGACTATTTCGGCGTCCACTCTCGGCGGCCCGATCCTGATCGCGCAGATGGCGGGCACGGAAGTCGAGAAGGGCATCATGAATTTCATTTTCTTCATGGCGATCCTGAGCATCAATCTGGGAGTGCTGAACCTGCTGCCAATTCCCGTCCTTGACGGGGGGCACCTGTTCTTCACGCTTATCGAGATCGTTATAGGAAGGGAAGTGAATATCAAGTGGCGCGAAATGGCCCAGCAGGTCGGATTTTTCCTGTTGCTCCTGCTGATGCTGTTCGTCTTCTATAACGACATTATGAGAATATTCAGCTGACAATGCTAATCCTGGCCCTGGACACTTCATCGAAATCGGGCAGCATCGCCCTGGTCAGAGACGGGGAGATCATTGCCGAATTCCTGGTCAATGCGGACATAAACCACTCAGAAACCGTAATGCCGGCCATATCCGAAACGCTCCGGGTCGCAAAGACCGGCCTGGAAGAGGTGGATTGCTTTGCCCTTGCAATGGGGCCGGGGGCATTCACCGGACTTCGGATCGGCGCCGGCATAATGAAGGGCCTCGTGCTGGGCACGGGAAAGCCCGTGGTCGGGGTATCCAGCCTGGATGCCCTGGCATGCAATTATCCCCCGAACGATTCCGTCTCTTGTCTCTGCCCGATGCTCGACGCCAAAAGGGACGAGGTTTATGCCGCTGTTTACGAATCCTCCGGAGACGGCTGGGAAAAAATATGCGGTGACATGGTGACGCCGCCCCGCGAGTTCCTGGAGAAAGTGGATTTCCGCAACGGATGCACATTCCTCGGCGACGGCGCCTTGAGGTACGAGACTCTGATCAGAGAAGCCCTTGGCGGCGGTTGCCGAGTACTACCGGCGTCCCTTGGACACATCAGGGCTTCTTCAGTCGGCCTGCTTGGAATGAAAGAATTCTCCCGCGGGAACTTCCTCGACCTGCTGACCTTCACGCCGGTCTATCTCCGGAGTTCGCCGTCGTGAACGGCCCGAAACTCAAATTGACAAGGCCGGACTTATCCTATATATGTCAATAACTTGGAGGTAAGCGGATGGAGAAGGAAGACGAACTGATCATCTCAAAATACATCGAAAGCGATGCCGAATTAAGAAAGTACGTCGAAGACCACAAGAGGCTCGAATCGGAGCTTGAGAGATTCAACAAGCGCGTTTACCTTACTCCCGAAGAAGAAATGGAAAAGAAGAAGCTCCAGAAAAGAAAGCTCCTCGGAAAAGATAGGATTCATGAAATCTTATCAAGATACAGGCAGAATTAAAGAACTCCCTGATGGACCACAAAGGAATCATAGTTTCAGAAGGACTCCCCTTCATCATCCCCCTGGCGGCAATCACTTTATTGTTGGCGTGGTTCCACGTTAGCTGGGCAAGCGCTGTCTTCGCCGTCCTCACCGCATTCGTGACATGGTTTTTTCGCAACCCGGTGCGTGTCGCCCCTGAAGACGAACGCATAGTGGTGTCCCCCGCCGACGGGCTCGTAATCAAGATCGATGAATTCGATTATCCGGTGATCAGCGGTCCCCCTACGAGAGGGAGGCGTGTGAGCATCTTCCTGAACATCTTTGATGTGCACGTGAACTGGTCGCCCGTGCCGGGCATCATCAGAAAAATCGTATACAGCAAAGGGAAATTCTTCTTCGCCCACCTCGACAAGGCTTCGCTCGACAACGAAAGGAACCTGTTCCTGATCGACGATAAGCAGGGGCGCAGGGTTGCCGTCATCCAGATTGCGGGAATCATCGCCCGGCGCATTGTCTGCTGGGCGCGCGAAGGAATGAGCGTAAGCAGGGAGGACCGGATAGGGATGATCCGCTTCGGGTCCCGCGTCGAGGTATTCATGCCCACTGACTCGGAGGTCCTCGTGAAGGTCGGAGACAGGGTCAAGGGAGGGGCGACCCCCATAGGACGGCTGCAATGAAACAGAGAATTCAGCAGATGAGGTCGAGCGGCCGCAAGTTCCGCAAGGACAAGATGAAGAAAGGGATTTATGTCCTTCCGAACCTGTTTACAACAGCCAGCATGTTTTGCGGCTTTTACGCCATCATCTCATCAATGAAAGAAGAATTCCAGCTGGCTTCCGGCGCTATCATGATAGCTTGGGTCCTCGACGGCCTTGACGGCAGGATGGCCCGGATGACAAACACCACCAGCAAGTTCGGGATGGAGTACGACAGCCTCTCCGATCTTGTTGCCTTCGGAGTGGCCCCGGGAATCCTCGCATACAACTGGGCCCTTATGCCTTACGGGAAATGGGGCTGGCTGGTTTCATTCCTGTTTGCCGCCTGCGGGGCATTGCGGCTGGCCAGATTCAACGTCCAGATCAACGTAATCGACAAGAGCCTTTTCAACGGGCTGCCCATACCTGCCGCGGCGATAACTCTTGCCTCCACGATTCTGCTGTTCCATTTCCTGGGCTACACGGGCAAGTTCAATCACTTATCCATCCTGATCGGGATGGTGATGCTGGCGTTGCTGATGGTCAGCAGCGTCAAATATTACAGTTTCAAGGACATGAATTACTTTTTGAAAAAGCCGTTCATGTCGGTTGTGCTGATCCTCGGCATCCTCATTATTGCGATTGCGGAGCCGGAGAGATCAATCTTTACTTTTGCTTTCGGATACGCTATTTCGGGCCCTCTGTGGACGATCTATCGTCTTGTCACGCACAAGAAGATCGCCAGGGGAGTCCCGGAACCAAATGATGCCGAAAATCCCGCAGGGGTCAAATAATACAGGAGTAATACGGAATGAGAAAATTCAATGTGGCAGTGGTGGGCGCCACGGGCGCAGTAGGAAATGAAATGATCAGTGTTCTCGAACAGAGGGATTTCCCGGTCGGGGAATTGCGGCTTCTCGCGTCGGAGCGTTCAATAGGCAAGGAGTTGGAGTTCAAGGGCAAGAATTACCCCGTCCAGGTACTGGATGAGAATTCTTTTGCCGGGATGGAGGTAGGACTTTTCTCGGCGGGCGGCAGCATCAGTCAGAAGTTCGCACCCATTGCGGCTGCGGCCGGCTGCGTTGTCGTGGATAATACCATC